>CASTQR010000024.1 GCA_949451265.1 uncultured Eubacteriales bacterium
CCCCCTTTAAGCGACAGTTTTCTTTTTCTCTGTCTCTTATAGAGGGAGCATATCAAATTGACAGGGAGCTCTTTTCAAGCCCGTCTCAACGGCGGTCCATCCAGTGCGATCACCCTGTCGCAGGCCGCCAGCACCGGGGCCTGGTGGCTGGCTAGCACCACGGGCACGCCCAGCCCCCGGAGCCGTTCCAGAATCCGGCCCGCCCGCTCCAAATCCACCCCGGCGAAGGGCTCGTCCAGCAGCAGCACGTCCCCGCCCAGGGCGGCGCACCGGGCCAGGGCCAGCCGCCGGGCCATCCCCCCGGACAGGGCGGCGGGACAGGCGTTTTCCTCCCCCTCCAGCTCGGCGAAGGCCAGCCAGCGGGCCAGCTCCTCCCGCAGGGAGTTTTTCCGTTGGGAGCGGGGAAGCACATCGGTGATATGCTGGCCTACGGTGCGCCAGGGCAGCAGGCGATCCTCCTGAAACAGAAAGGCGGTCCGGGCGGGATCCAGCCCCTCCACCGAGCCGGCCTGCGGGCGCTCCAGCCCCGCCAGCGCCCGCAGGAGGGTGGTCTTGCCGCAGCCCGACGGCCCGGACAGGGCGGTGAGCCCCTCCGCGGGAATTTCCAGGGAAAAGCCGTCCAGCACCAGCTTGTCCCCATAACGCAGGGTGATATTTTTGACGGATATCATAACCTCCGCCCCCTCTCCAGCCCCCGGCGCAGCAGCCCCTCCAGCAGCAGGGACAGGGCCACGATGGTCAGCGTCCAGGCGAACAGGTCGGCGGTCTCCAGCCCCAGCTTGGCCTGCTGGATCCGGGAGCCGATGGCCCGGTCGGGGGGGCACAGCACCTCCGCCGCCACCCCGGACTTCCAGGCCAGCCCAAAGGCGGTGAGCAGTCCGGCGGACAGGTGGGGCCGCAGCGAGGGCAGGTAGATGAGCCGCAGGGTTTTCCACCGGGAGAAGCGGTAGGCCCGGGCCAGCTCCAGCAGCCTGCCGTCCAGGCTGTCCAGTCCGGAGGACAAAGCGCCCCACACCACCGGCAGAACCATCAGCCCCGCGATGACCCAGGGGATGGCCGTCCGGGGCGTCCACAGGTACACCAGCAGGATGAAGGACACCACCGGCGTGGCCCGCACCACCCGGATGGCCGGGGAGGCCACCGCGTCCGCCCACCGGGAGAAGTGGGTGAGGAAGGCCAGCGCCCCCCCCAGCAGCGCCCCCCAGAACAGCCCCGAAAACACCCGCCAGAGGGTGGCCCCCACGGACAGCCAGAAGTCGGCGGTCCGGGCCAGGAACAGCAGGCGGGCCCCCACGGCGGCGGGGCCGGGGAGCAGCAGCTCCCGCCCCACGGCCCAGGCCGCGATCTGCCATACCCCCAGCCAGAAGGCCGGGGGTATGGCGTATCTCAGCAGCTTGTTCCGTGTGCCGCCCATCAGGGAATGTAGTAGATCCCGTCGTCGGGGACGGATCCGCCCACGGCGGCGGGGTCGATGGAGTACAGGGCCAGGAAGTAGTCGGAGATGGCGCTCATCATGTCCGTGCCGGAGATGAAGGCCAGGTGGCACTGGGGGATGGCCTGCTTGGCGATGCCGGCGCTGGGGGTGATGCCGTAGCCCGCCACCAGCTCGGCGGCGGCGTCCACGTTATTGTTCACGAAGTCGATGGACTTTTCATAGTCCGTCAGGAAGTGGTTAACCAGATCGGGGTAGGTCTCCAGGAATTCGGTGCGGGCCACCACGGCGGTCATCACCACCTGGCTGCCGGTGCCCAGCTCGTTCCACGCCTCGGTCACATCGATGGCGGCGCGGATCTTGCCCTCGCCCTTGGCGATGGCGGCGGTGGCTGCGGGGACGGGGAGCATGGCGTACTGGATCTCCCCGGACAGCAGCTTGGCGGAGATCTCGGAGGCGTCGGCAAAGACCAGCTTCACCTCAGCGGCGTCCATCTCTGTCTCCCGGAGGAGGTAGCGCAGGATATACTCCGGGTTGGCTCCCTGGCCCGCGCAGTAGATGGTGCGGCCCGCCAGGTCGGCGATGGAGTGGACGGTATCCCCGCCGCCCCCCTCCAGGATGTGGAGGACGCCCAGGGTGCCCACGGCGATGATCTTCACCCCGCCGTCCGTCTTGTTATAGAGGTTCACCGCCACGTTGGAGGCCACGGTGGCGATGTCGATCTCGCCCTTGGTGAGGCCCGCCACCAGCTCGCTGTTGTCGGTGTAGATCTTGTAGTCGTAATTGCCGTAGCTGAGGGCGGCGGGATTGTTGTCCACGCTGTCCAGCAGCTTGGCCGCGCCGATGCCGGTGGGGCCGGACAGCACCGCCAGCCGGATGTCGGTGTGCTCCACCTCGGGGGTCTCCGTGGGTTCGGTGGTGGGCTCCTCCGTGGGCTGGGCGGTGGGGGTGGGGACAGGCTCCGGGGTGGCGGTGGGTTCCGCCGCCGCGGGCTTGCAGGCGGCCAGGGCGAACAGCAGCGCAAAGGCCAGCGCCAGAGATAACAATTTGTAGTGTTTCATAATCAGGATTCCTTTCTGTTTTCAAGAATGACTTCCTTCAGCGCCTCACGGCTGAGAATGCGAATGGTTTTCCCCTCCCGGGCGATGGCCCCGGCCCCCTCCAGCGTCTCAAAGGCCCGGTAGAGGGTGGCCCGGCCCACGCCCAGCCGCTGGCACAGGGCGGTGGCGGACAGGGTGATCCCCTCCCCGCCGCAGGACAGCAGGTAGCGGGCCAGCTTGCCCTGGTTGGAGGGGCTGGACACCGCCTCCAGCCGCTGGCTGAGGAACTGGATTCGGCCGGACAGGTAGGCGGCGTAGTCCTCCGCGAAGGAGGGGCACTCCCGGAGGAGGGCCCGGACGCAGGTTTCCGGGATCAGCAGGGTCTGGCAGGGGGACAGGGCGGTGAGGGTGGTGGGGTAGTCGGGGCTGTCGTTAAACAGGGCGGCGGCGCCGAACACGTCCCCGGCGGACAGGGACGCCATGAGGATGGACTCCCGGCGCACCTCGATCCGGCCCCGGAGCACCACCCCCAGGCACCGCCGGAACCGGCCGGGGCCGTACACCACGCCCCCCCTGGCCACGGTGAGGAGGTCGGAGGCCGCCAGCGTCCGCCCCCACAGGGGCGGGTCGATCCGGCCCAGCAGGGGGTGGCCCCGGAGGATGGTGGTATCCATAGATTCCCTCCAAACTGTTTCATTTGGTACAGTTCGCAGTATACCAGACGGGGCGGCTCCCTGTCAAGGGGGAGAAAAAAGAAAACTTCATCAATTGTTCACAGTCTGGCCTTGTTTTTTCCGCCGCTGTCAGATATACTATTGGGCGTTCGAAAGTTGACATAATGCGGGGGCCTGTGTCAGTCCCCGACGTTTTATGCCGTGCGCCCGTTCCGGGCGGAGCGGCGGAAAGGAGGCCGGTTTTCATGAGCGGTTCACCCAAGCGCGCGAAAAAGCCCGCCAAACGGTCCACCCTGGGGCGGATCGTCCGGGGGCTTTACATCATATTGTTTGCCCTGTCCCTGGTGGTGGTGGTGTCCTTTGTGGCGCTGAAGTTTTTCGCCCCCGCCCCCGACCTGCCCAACCAGGTGGAGTTTCCCGTGGATCCCGACGAGACGGACGCGCCGGAGCAGCCCTCCGCCTCGGTAGAGGACCCCGGCACCGGCACCAAGCTGACCCTGAACCGCCGGAAGGACGTGTATACCTGCCTGCTGCTGGGGGTGGCCGACCAGGGGGGCAGCGACACCATCATGCTGGGGGTGTTCGACACCGCCAACAAGAAGGCGTCCCTCATCTCCATCCCCCGGGACACGGTGGTGAAGTATAACGGCTCCTACATCAAGGTAAACGCCTCCTATTCCTACGGCGGGGTGGAGGCCACCCGGGAGTGCGTGTCCAAGATGCTGGCGGTGCCCATCGACTACTACGTGAAGGTGAACCTCCGGGCCTTCCGGGAGATCGTGGATGAGATCGATGGGGTGTACTTCGATGTGCCGGTGCGGATGGACTACGACGACCCCGTTGGCAATCTGTACATCCATATCGCCCCGGGCTACCAGCTCCTGGACGGCAAAAAGGCGGAGGGCGTGGTGCGCTGCCGGAGCTGCTACCCCAACGCGGACATCGGCCGGGCCGCCACCCAGCGGGCCTTCCTGACGGCTCTGGCCAAGCAGACCGTCACCCTCTCCAACGTGACCAAGGTGACGAGCCTCATCAACATCCTGAACAAGTATGTGGAGAGCGATATGCCGCTGAACACCATGGTGTACTTCGGCACCCAGGCGGTGGGCATGGACCTGGACGCCGACATGGAGACGGCGGGCCTGCCGGGGGACTGGATCTACCCCTACTGGGAGCTGGACGACAGCAAGATCCTGGAGCTGGTGAACGGCCTGGGGATCTATGAGGAACAGGTGCCCGCCAAGGTGCTGCGGATCGCCCACCCGTGACAGAAAATGCGCAAAAAATCCTCCCGCGATTTGCGGGAGGATTTTTGATCCCTTATTTTGTCGCCCAGTTCCCCGTGGCGGCGGACGCTGAACACAGGCCCTCCCGCCTGCGGCGGGAGGGCCATGAATTTATTTTGCCGCCCAGTTCCCGGTGGCGGAGGCGGTGAGGTAGGCGTTGATGAAGCCGTCCAGGTCGCCGTCCATCACCCCGTTCACGTTGGAGGTCTCGAAGGCGGTGCGGTTGTCCTTCACCAGCTGGTAGGGCATGAACACGTAGGAGCGGATCTGGCTGCCCCACTCGATCTTGAGCTGGACGCCCTTGATGTCGGAGATCTTGTCCAAATGCTCCTGCTCCTTGATCTGCATCAGCTTGGAGCGAAGCATCTTCATACAGGTCTCCTCGTTCTGGAACTGGGAGCGCTCCGTCTGGCAGGACACCACGATGCCCGTGGGCTTGTGGATCAGCCGGACGGCGGAGGAGGTCTTGTTGATGTGCTGGCCGCCGGCGCCGGAGGAGCGGTAGACCTGGCGCTCGATGTCCTCGTCCCGGATGTCCACCTCCACGCTGTCGTCCAGCTCGGGCATGACCTCCACGGCGGCGAAGGAGGTCTGCCGCCGGGCGTTGGCGTCGAAGGGGGAGATGCGGACCAGCCGGTGGACGCCGTGTTCGCTTTTCAGGTAGCCGTAGGCGTTGTCCCCCTCAATGCGGATGGCGGCGGACTTGATGCCCGCCTCGTCCCCGTCCTGGTAGTCCAGCACGGAATAGGTGAAGCCGTGGCGCTCCGCCCAGCGGGTGTACATCCGGTAGAGCATCTGGGCCCAGTCCTGGGCCTCGGTGCCCCCCGCCCCCGCCTGGAGGGAGATGATGGCGGTGGAGTTGTCGTACTCCCCGGACAGCAGGGTGGACAGGCGGGCCGTCTCCATCTCCCGGATCAGGGCCTCATAGCCGCTCTCCACCTCCGGGATCAGGGACTCGTCCTCCTCCTCATTGCCCATCTCGCACAGGGTCATCAGGTCATCCCAGGCGGACTGGCGCTTGGCCTGGGCGTTCACCTTGTCCTCCAGGTTGCTGATGCGCTTCTGCACCTTCCTGGCCTTCTCCACGTTGTCCCAGAAGCCGTCGGCGGCGGACTGGGCGTGGAGCTCGTCCAGCTCCCGCTCAGCGCTCTCCAGATCCAGGGCTTTGCCCAGCTCATCCAGCTCGGGCTTCAGGTTGTTCAGCTTTACCCGGTACTCGTCAAATTGCAGCATGGCCTATTCATCCTTCCGCGGCGCGGGCCGCAAGATTATATTCGTCTCAATTTCTGTATTATATAGAAAGATCCGCCGGTTGTAAAGGGGAAGGTTTTGAAATGGCCCCCAAAGGCGGCGTCTTGCCCGGAAAACCGCCCCAGGGGGCACTTTGGGCAAAGGGGAAGCGGGAAAACCGCCCCTTTCCGGCGATTTCCCGGTTGACTTTCCCGGTTGGGGCTACTACAATGGAGGAATCTATCACTGACAGGAGGCTGGCCGCTTTGGGACAGCTCATTTATTTTGATTACGCCGCCACCACCCCGGTGCGCCCGGAGGCCAGGGCGGCGCTGGCGGAGGCGCTGGACGGCTTCGGCAACCCCTCCTCCCGGTACGGGTTCGGGCGGGAGGCCGCCCAGCGGGTGAAGGCGGACCGGGAGGCGGTGGCCCAGGCGTTGGGCTGCGCCCCTGGGGAGGTGTTCTTCACCTCCTGCGGCACCGAGGGGGACAACTGGGCGCTCCGCCGTGGGGTGGAGCTGAACCGCCGGAAGGGGAAGCACATCGTCACCACCGCCGTCGAACACGCCGCCGTGCTGGAGACCTGCAAGGATCTGGAGCGGGAGGGGTATGAGATCACCCGCCTGAAGCCTGACCGGTGGGGCCATATCACCGCGGAGCAGGTGGCGGCGGCCCTGCGGCCCGACACCGCCCTGGTGTCCATGATGCTGGTGAACAATGAGACGGGAGCCGTCCTGCCCGTGGCGGACTGCGTGAAGGCGGTGAAGGCTTACGACCCCGCCATCCTGTTCCACTGCGACGGGGTGCAGGGCTTCTTGAAGGTGGACGTGCCGCTGGCCCGTTTGGGCGCGGATCTGATCGCCGTCAGCGGCCACAAGATCGGCGCGCCCAAGGGGATCGGGGCGCTGTACGTGAAGAAGGGCGTCCGCCTGCGCCCCCTGCTGACCGGGGGCGGGCAGGAGGAGGGCCTGCGCTCCGGCACCGAGGCCACCGCCCAGATCGCCGCCTTTGCCGCGGCGGTGGGTGCGGTGGGCGCGGACATGACCCGGCTGGAGCGCACCGCCGCGATCAAAGAGTACACATTGGAACAATTAAAGCGGGCCATCCCCAAGCTGGAGGTGATCGCCCCCGGGGACGCCCCCCACATCTGCGCGGTGGCTCTCCCGGGCTACAAGAGCGAGGTGGTGGTGCGGGTGCTGGGGGATCGGGGGATCTGTATTTCCTCCGGATCTGCCTGCCACAAGGGAAAGCCCAGCCACGTATTTGCCGCCATGGGCCTGCCCAAGCCCTGGCTGGACGGGGCGCTGCGGCTGTCCTTTTCCCCGGAGTCCACGAGAGAGGAAGCGGATGCCTTAGTGTCCGCCCTCAGGGACGCGGCGGACGGCCTGTTTACCACCATGTCGTAGCCCTGCAATGCCTTCCCCCGCCGGGGGGAAGGCGTCACGGCAAAGCCGAAGGCAAGACCCCTCCCCCCTGCGGGTGGAGGGCCGAATGATGAAAAAAGGGGTATCTATTGTCATGTTTAAGCTATTCCGGCGGGAGCCGGGTTTTTATCCCAAGCTGCTGTCCCTGGCCCTGCCCATTCTCTTTCAAAACCTGATCACCAACTCCCTGGGTCTGGTGGACACGTTTATGGTGGGCACCATGGGCCAGGGTCCTCTGGCCGGGGTGACGCTGGCCAACATCCCGGTGTTTGTGGTGCAGCTCATGATGTTCGGCATCCAGAGCGGCTCCTCCGTGCTGATCAGCCAATACCGGGGCAAAGGGGACATCCAGTCCATCAACCGGGTGATGGGCATCGGCATGTACGCCGCCGGGGCCATCGGCCTGATCTTCGCCCTGGTGATGGGCTTCCTGCCGGAGCAGTTCATGGGCCTGTTCGGCAACGATCGGTTGGTGGTGGCCACCGCCGCCCGGTATGCCCGGATTGTGGGCTGGTCCTACTTCTTCGACAGCTTTGTGCAGGTCTACATCGGTGTCCACCGGGCCATGGGCGACCCCAACCGGGGCCTGATCATCCTGGGCGTGTCCATGGCCAGCAATACCTTCCTCAACTGGGTGTTCATCTTCGGCAATCTGGGGGCCCCCCGGCTGGCGGAGCGGGGCGCGGCCCTGGCCACCCTGCTGGCCCGGGTGCTGTCCTGTACAATTGCCGCGGCGTGGGCAGTGAGGGACAAGAAGTTTAAGCTGAACCCCGCCCTGCTGTTCCACCCAGGCGGGGAGATGGTGCGGCGGTTTGTCCGCTTTGCCACCCCCGTCATGTGTAACGAGACCTTCTGGGGCCTGGGCACCTCCTTCTTCCCCACTATTATGGGCCACATGGAGGGCTCGGAGGACATCCTGGCGGCCTACGCCATCGCCGGGAACATCACCAACCTGTGTACCGTGGGGGTGTTTGCCATCTCGGGCACCGCCGCCATCCTCATCGGGCAGGAGATCGGTTCGGGCCGCATCGACAGGGTGTATTCCCTGGGGGCGCTGCTGAACGTGCTGGCCTTCCTGTTCGGCGTGGCGGCGGGGGCGCTGTTTCTGGGGGCGCTGTATTTCCTCATTGTGCCCTTCCTGTACCCGTTGTTCAAGCTGTCCGCCGCCGCTCAGTCCATCTGTACCATGATGCTGACCATCATGTTCTGCATGATGCCCCTGCGCTCCTTTGAGTGTACCAACATCGTGGGGGTGCTCCGGGGCGGTGGGGACGTGCGGATGGCCACCCTCATCGACCTGACGCCCCTGTGGGCGGTGGCCCTGCCCCTGGCGGTGCTGTCCGGGCTGGTGTTCAAGCTGGGCATACTTTGGGTCTATCTGTCTATGATGAGCGAGAACGTGGTGAAAACCGTGCTGGGCACCAAGCGGTTCCTCAGCGGGCGGTGGATCAACGATGTGACCCTCTCCGTCCAGCCGGAGGCCGGGACGTAGGGCTGGAAAAATTTTTTGAAAAAGGGCTTGCATTTTCAGTGGGGCGGTGCTACAATGACGATAGCGATAGTCACATCGCCAATCCATAAAAAATTTCTGGAGGTAGAACCATCATGTCTCTGAAAAAACTGCTTGTATCCGCCCTTTGCGCCGCCTGCGCGGTGTCCCTGATGATCCCTGTGGCCTTCGCCCATGGCGGGCACGGACGGGCCGCCCGGGGCTGGCAGGCCGGCACCAGCCGTTACGCCGTGTGCCCCGTGGAGGACTGCACCCTGACCGGCCGCCACGTCCACAACGGCGTGACCTACTGCGGCTTCCACCATGCCAACGGCTGGTGCGACGGCACCTGCATCGCCCTGTGCCCGGTGGAGGACTGCACCCTGGCGGGCCGTCATGTCCATGACGGCGTGACCTACTGCGGAGCCAACCACGCCGCGGGCTACTGCGGTGGGAACTGCCCCTATACCACCGGAACCACCACCGGCACCTGGGGCGTCCGGGGTGGCTGCCACGGCGGCGGGCGGCACTGCGGCTGGTGAGAAAAACGGAACTGTGAAAAGCGGGAGGGCCTCTTAGGCCCTCCCGCTTTTTGCGCGCGTTATTCCCCTTTGTATTTTTTCCTGGTGGCGATTCCGCCGCGGATATGGCGCTCGGCCTTGTTTTCGTTGAGGATCTCCTTCACCTGCTGGTACAGCCCCCGGTTGACGGCGGGCAGGCGCTCGCTCAGATCCTTGTGAACGGTGGATTTGCTGATGCCGAACCGGCTGGCGGCGGCGCGGACCGTGGCCTTGTTCTCGATGATGTACAGCGCCAGCTCCTGCGCGCGCTCCTCCATGTTACCCTTCACTGACAACACTCCCCACTGAGCTGTTGAGCTGTGCGGGGCCCCTGGGCCTGCGCCCCGTCCGGCGCCCTCACTGGCAGATGTATATGCGGCGGCGGGGCGGATTAGTATCAGGGGGCGGGGTGTTTGGGGCTGTCCTCGCCTTTTTCCACGGCTGGCGGGCCAGAGGGACGGGCTTTTTTGGCCTATCTGGCGGTTGACAAAACGGGAGAAAAAACCATATAATAAACGTAATACGCTAAAGCAGTAAATTTCAGCGGATTAAAGAGGAGGATGTCACCATGGGAACCCAGCGCGTCTACAACTTTTCAGCCGGTCCGTCCATGCTGCCCCTGGAGGTGCTGGAGCGGGCGGGAAGCGAGATCACCAACTACCAGGGCAGCGGTATGTCCGTGATGGAGATGAGCCACCGCTCCAAGGTGTTCCAGAAGATCTTTGACGACACCAAGGCCAATTTCATCCGGCTGTTCCATGTGCCCGACAACTACAAGGTGCTGTTTTTGCAGGGTGGGGCCTCCGGCCAGTTCTCCATGGTGCCCCTGAACCTCATCGGCAAGACCGGCAAGGCGGACTATGCCGTCACCGGCAACTTCGCCAACATCGCCTGCAAGGAGGCCAAAAAGTACGGCACGATTAACCTGGCCGCCTCCAGCGAGGACAAGAACCACACCTATATCCCCCAGCAGGACCAGCTCAAGCTGGATCCCGAGGCCAGCTACTTCTACTACTGCGCCAACAACACCATCTACGGCACCGAGTGGCAGTACGTGCCCGACACCGGGGATGTGCCCATCGTGTGCGATATGTCCTCCGACTTCCTGTCCCGGCCGGTGGATGTGTCCAAGTACGGGATCATCTTCGGCGGGGCCCAGAAAAACCTGGCCCCGGCGGGGCTGACTATCGCCATCGTCCGGGAGGACCTGGCGGGCCACGAGCTGCCCTACACCCCGCTGATGATGAACTACAAGACCATGATCGACAAGGATTCCATGTACAACACGCCCCCCTGCTGGTGCATCTATATGCTGGGGCTGGTGCTGGAGTGGCTGGACGGTCAGGGCGGCGTGGAAGGCATGGAGAAGATCAAGCACAACAAGGCCGCCCTGCTGTACGATGTGCTGGACAATTCCAAGCTGTTCACCTGCGCGGCGGAGAAGGCCAGCCGGTCCGACATGAACGTCACCTTCCGCTCCGCCAGCGAGGAGCTGGACGCCAAGTTCGTCAAGGAGGCCACCGCCGCCGGGTTCACCAATTTGAAGGGCCACCGCAATGTGGGCGGTATGCGGGCCTCCATCTACAATGCCATGCCTGTGGAGGGCGTGGAGAAGCTGGCCGATTTCATCCGGGAATTCGACAAAAATAACTGAGATTGGGGTACGTTTGTGATAACCATAACCATCATTGATGCGGATCACAAAGGCGATATCAACTTCAAAAACCAGCCCTTCCCCCTGTTCGGGCTGCTGCTCCCGTCCTATCAGAACGGGAAGTGGGATCACACGGAGCTGCTGTTCCCCAAGGAGAACGTTACCGAGATGTGCTTCCCGGACGAGGACTACGATTTTGAGGAAATGTCCAAGGAATCCATATTTGTTGGGGCCTATGACGGCGAAACATGCGTTGGCGTGGCCATACTCCAGCAGGCGTTTCTCAAGTATATGTACCTGTACGACCTGAAGGTGGACGCCGGCTGCCGCGGGAAGGGGATCGGGGCCATGCTGATCGAAACGTGCAAGGAGATCGCCGTCGGGCAGGGCTACCGGGGGCTTTACACCCAGGGGCAGGACAACAACCTGGGAGCCTGCCGGTTCTACCTGAAGATGGGCTTCGAGATCGGCGGCCTGGACACCCGCGTATACGGGGGCACCGCCCAGGAGCACAAGAAGGACATCCTGTTTTATTGCGACGCCATCTAAACATCATAATGAAGGTGAAACCATGTATAACATCAAAACCATGAACAAAATCGCGGCGGTGGGCCTGGAGCGCCTGCCCGCCGACAGCTACACTGTGGGTGACGGCGTGGAGAACGAGGACGGTATCCTCGTCCGCTCCGCCAAGCTCCACGACTACCCCTTCCCGGAGAAGCTGTGGGCCATCGCCCGGGCCGGGGCCGGGGTGAACAACATCCCCGTGGACAAGTGCTCCGAGGCGGGTATCGTGGTGTTCAACACCCCCGGCGCCAACGCCAACGCCGTGAAGGAGCTGGTGATCTGCGCCCTGCTGCTGGCCTCCCGGGACGTGATCGGCGGCGCGGAGTGGGTGAAGGCCCAAGCCGCCACCAACGGCGTGGAGGTGGCGGACGTGGTGGAGAAGGGCAAGTCCGCCTTCGTGGGCCCGGAGCTCTACCGCAAGACCCTGGGCGTGGTGGGCCTGGGGGCCATCGGGGCCCTGGTGGCCAACATCGCCCTGTCCCTGGGCATGGAGGTCTACGGCTACGACCCCTACCTGTCCGTGGACGCCGCCCTGCGGCTGGATCGCCACATCAAGGTGGTGAAGGAGCTGGACGCGCTGTATGCCAATTCCGACTATGTGACCCTCCACCTGCCCTACATGGACGCCACCAAGGACACCATCAACGCCGCCGCCATCGCCAAGATGAAGGACGGGGTGCGGATCGTCAATCTGGCCCGGGGCGGGCTGGTGAACGACGGCGACCTCATCGCCGCGTTGGAGTCCGGCAAGGTGGCGGCTTACGCCACCGACTTCCCCAACAATAAGCTGGTGGCCGCCCCCCACGTGGTGGCCCTGCCCCACCTGGGGGCCTCCACCCCGGAGAGCGAGGACAACTGCGCCGTCATGGCCGCCGACGAGCTGCGGGACTTCTTGGAGAACGGCAATATCAAGAACTCCGTGAACTTCCCCAACGTGATCATGGAGCGGTCCGGGGCCCAGCGGTTCTGCGTGATCCACCGGAACGTCCCCGCCGTCATCGCCCAGATCACCACCCAGCTGGGCGCGGACGGGGTGAACGTGGAGAACATGACCAACAAGTCCAAGGGGGAGTACGCCTACACCATGGTGGACGCGGGCGCCGTGGTGGATGAGAGCAGTATTGAGAATATCCGCAGGGTGCCGGGCGTGATTCGGATGCGGGTGATCTGAGCGAATAGAAGAAGCGGCCCCTCCCACCGGGAGGGGCCGCAAATTTTTTGCCCTCCGGTGAAACCCTCTCCCGCCCCGGTGTGATATGATAGGTGAAAGCGGCTTTCAAGACCGAAAAGGAGCAAATCCACATGAAAGAAGAAGCCATTCTGCGAAAAATGCGGGCGGGCGACCCCGCGGGGCTGGAGGCCCTCATGGATCGCTACCTGCCCTATGTGTCCGCGGTGGTGTGGAACATCCTGCGGGGCTCCATGTCCCCGGAGGACGGGGAGGAGACCGCCTCCGATGTGTTCCTGGCTGCCTGGGAGCAGGCGGGCGACCTGCGGCCCGGACAGGTGAAGGCGTGGCTGGGGGCGGTGGCGCGGCACAAGGCCAGGAACAAGCTGCGCCAGCGGGGCCAGACCCTGCCCCTGGAGGAGGACGTGCTGGAGCTGCCCGGCCCGGACGACCCCGCCGGGGCGCTGGAGCGGAAGGAGGAGCAGGCCATGGTGCGCCGGGCGCTGTGCTCCCTGCCCCAGCCGGACCAGGAGATTATCCTGCGGCACTACTACTACGCCCAGGGCGTGAAGGAGATCGCCGCCGCCCTGGATATGAACGAGTCCACCGTGAAAACCAGGCTGCGCAGAGGACGTTTCAAACTGAAGGAACTGCTGACGAAGGAGGCGCTGGCATGAAAAAACGAATTTCCGACCTGCTGGACGGCTGTGAGGACGACCGCGTGGATCTGTCCGGCGGCACGCCCCTTTCGCCCGCCCGGATTAAGGAGCTGACTATGAACAGAATCACACCGAAGAAGAACAAGCTGTACCGTCTGCCCGTCCGCCTGCTGGCGGCGGCCGCCATCGTGGCCACCCTGACGGCCTCCGCCTTCGCGGTGGCCCACATCGCCGGGGCGGGGGAGCTGATGCAGAGCTTTTTCGCCAAGGACGGCGGGCCCCTGTCCACGGGGCAGATTGAGAACCTGGACCAGGTGGGCCAGACCTTCGAGGGGGGCGTCACCGACAACGGGGCCACCATCACCCCCATCGCCGCCCTGGCGGACGAGAACTGTTACTACCTGCGCCTGCGGGTGGAGGCTCCGGAGGGCACCGTGCTGCCCGACCTGGACCCGGACACGGATGGCTGGTACCAGCTGGTCGGAAGCCAGTGGCCGGAGGAGGAATTGACCTTCGTCTCAGAGACGGGGGCAAATATCATCAGTGGGTATAGCTACACCTTTGAATGGCAGCCGGACAGCGATCCCACTGACAGCATGAAGGAAGTGGTCGTCCGTTTCACCGCCCATGGGACGGATCCCGCGGTATTCAATAACCAAGAGGGCAAAATCCTGACGATACGCGGTCTCTGGATCCAGGCCCCGGACAAGGGGTACACCCCCGTGTTTACCGGGAATTTCGTCCTGGACGTGGGCGGGGCCTTTGAGCAGCATTCTCTGGCCGTGGACTGCGGCGGGGCGGACTATGTCGATATCACCGGCCTGGGCTACACCATGTGGCTGGACCGGGTGGAGCTGACCCCGCTGTCCATCTCGGTGTGGTTCCGGGACAATGTGAAGCCCGATCAAACCAGCTTTGTTGCATTTGGCGGCAGCAAGGGATTCTGCGAGGGGCTGCAAATTGTGCTGAAGGACGGCACAGTGGCCTTTGACAACGTGCCCACGTGGACACACGACCCGGCAGAACTCAACTGGGACGCCGCCACCATGCTGGCGGACGGACCCATCAGCAATAAGAACGGCTTCACCCCCTTCGACCAGCCCCTGGATCTGGATCAGGTGGACTATCTCAAGTTCGGGGATCACATCATCCCCGTCCACGCGGATTGACGCGAAGCGGCCCCTCCCGAGCGGGAGGGGCCGCGCTTTTCATTCTCGTTACACCTGAATCGACAGCAGATACTGCCCATAGGCGGTCATCGCCATGGGCCGTCCCAGCGCCCGGAGCTGCTCCTCCGTGATCCACCCCTGCCGGAAGGCGCACTCCTCGATGCACCCCACGTACCGCCCGCCGTGCTGGAGGGCGTGGATGGTCTGGG
>CASTQR010000025.1 GCA_949451265.1 uncultured Eubacteriales bacterium
AAGAGCCGCAAGGCCCTGGCCACCCTGCTGGTACATCCCAACGATCACCCCTGTGACAGCGGCATCATCCTGACGGGCCGCGATGGCCGGGTGACCGGGTGGCTGACCAGGGAGGAGGAGCGGGGCTGGTATCATAACTGCGTCAATGCCGGCATCCATGTCATTTCTTCCAAGCTGCTGGAGGGAATGGACGCGCCCAGAAAAATTGATCTGGATCGGGAGATCCTGAAGCCGATGATCCCCACCGGGCAGGTGTTTGCCTACCGTTCCCCGGAGTATATCAAGGACATGGGCACCCCGGAACGCATCACCCAGGTGGAGCATGACCTGAAGACCGGGCTCGTACAAAGCAAGAACCTGAGCCGGAAGCAGAGAGCGGTTTTTCTGGATCGAGATGGAACCCTCAACCGGTATGTGGGCTTTCTTCGCAGGCCGGAGGAGCTGGAGCTGTTAAACGGTGTAGCGAAGGCCGTCCGGCAAATCAACCGGAGCGGGAGTCTGGCCATCGTGGTTACCAACCAGCCGGTGATTGCCCGCGGGGAGGTCACTTGGGAGGGGCTGGACGAGATACACTGCAGGCTGGAGACGCTGCTGGGGCAGGAAGGGGCATATCTGGACGATATTTTCGTCTGTCCCCACCACCCGGACAAGGGCTTCCCCGGCGAACGCCCGGAGTACAAGCTGGCTTGTGCTTGCCGCAAGCCCAAGCCCGGGCTGCTGCTGCAGGCGGCGGAAAAGTACAACATTGACCTGACAGAGAGCTGGATGATCGGCGACAGCCCGCGGGATATGGAGGCAGGGGCGGCGGCAGGGTGCCAGACCATGCGGGTAGACGCCGCAACCGGTCTTTTGGATGCGGTAGAGCGCATCGGGTTTTAGGGAAAGGGCGGGATACCTATGTGGTTCCCACCCTGTACAATCCCTGCTTCCTTAAGAAATTCCCCCCCATGCTGCCGTTCTGCCGCTGGCAGCGGGTGCCCGTTGATAGTATAATCAGTAAAGGGAACGTGACATGATTAAAAAAATGAAACGTTATCAATTCCTTTTTGAGGAATTGGTCAAAAGAGATTTCAAAAAAAAGTATAAGCGCACCGTTTTGGGGATGGCCTGGAGCGTATTGTCTCCGCTGCTGACCCTGTTCGTCATGCGCCTGGTATTCACCCAATTTTTTGGCCGAACCGTCCCCCACTATACCACCTATCTTTTTTGCGGAAACCTGGTCTTTTCGTATTTCAGCGAATCCACCAGCCAGGGTATGACGTCCTTGATGGGAAATTCCAGCATCTATACCAAGATTAATGTGCCCAAATACCTGTTCCTGCTTTCAAAAAATATCCAGACTCTCATCAATTTCGGGTTAACCCTCTGCGTTTTCTTTGCCTTTTGCGTTATTGACCATATCACCTTCACCTGGAAATTCATTCTGCTCCTGTACCCCATCTGCTGCCTGGTGCTGTTCAACCTCGGCGTGGGCCTGATCCTCTCGGCCCTGTTTGTCTTTTTCCGGGACATTCAATACCTCTGGTCAATCTTCACTCAACTGCTGATGTATATGTCTGCCATCTTCTATACAATCGATGGGTACAGCCCCATGATCCAAAACCTCTTTCTCCTCAACCCCATCTATCTGTTCATCCGCTATTTTCGCAAGATTGTGATTGAAGGCACCATTCCGGCCCCGCAGTTCCACCTGCTCATGGCAGCGGATGTCATCATCGTCCTGGCCCTTGGCTGCTGGATCTACAAGAAATACAACACCCGGTTCCTGTATTATGTGTAACGGAGGGAGAACATGGCAGTTTTAGAAGTGAAAAACGTCTCCATCCGCTATATGACGGGGGATTTTAAAGACATTGGCCTGAAGGAGTATGTGATGCGGAAAATCAAGCGCAACTACCGCATCCGGGAGTTTTGGGCTGACCAGGACATCAACTTTTCCCTGGAAAAGGGGGATATGCTGGGCATTATCGGAACCAATGGGGCAGGAAAGTCCACCCTCCTGAAAGCCGTTTCCGGGATCATGGAGCCGACGAAGGGCTATGTGAAACGGGAGGGCAGCATCGCGGCCCTGTTGGAGCTTTCCAGCGGCTTCGATGGTGACCTCACTGTGAGGGAAAACACCTATCTCCGAGGGGCCATGCTGGGCTATACCCGGAGGTTTATGGACGAGACTTACGACCAGATCATTGAATTTGCGGAATTAAAGGACTTCCAGGGCCGGCCCTTTAAGCAGCTGTCCTCCGGGATGAAAAGCAGGCTGGCCTTCTCCATCGCCTCCCTGGTTCAGCCGGATATCCTGGTTCTGGATGAGGTGCTCAGCGTAGGTGATGGGGCTTTCCGCAAAAAAAGCGAGGCGAAGATGCGGGAGATTATCCAAGGCGGAGCGACTACCATCCTGGTAAGCCACTCTGTTGAGCAGGTTCAGGAGCTGTGCAATAAGGTTCTCTGGCTGGAGAAGGGCCGGCAGATCGCTTTTGGGGATACCGAGATACTCTGCGGCTTGTACCAGCGGTTCCTGAATCAGGAGCTCACCCTCCAACAGGCAAAAAGCGTCTGGGCTGTTATCTTCGGTGGGCTGCCAGGGGCTGATCGGGACTATGATATAGACGATATGATCGCTGCGGCGTTGGAACAAACGAATACAATACCGCGCGTTTAGGACAGCAAGGCCCAGGGCAGCCTGGGACAGGCTGTCGTCCGTTGGTTCACAGTTGAACCCTTCGTTCAAGGACTGGCTTCGCCGGCGCCGTTTCCACGATCCAGCCGTTCTTTGCAACAGGTGTCCTTGGACATCTTCGGCTACCGGGCAGGGTTTTATGTGTGCCCTTCTGCTCCTCCCTTGACTTTTCCGAGATCCGGGGTAAAATATTCCTGTGGGATCGGAAAACTTGGAGGAGGGCGTAAACCGCCCCGCAGAAGGGAACCTGTACATGAAACTCACTACCGTATTGTTCGACCTGGACGGGACGCTGCTTCCTATGGATCAGGAGCAATTCACCAAAGGCTATTTCGGCCTGCTGACCCAAAAGGCCGCCCACCGGGGCTACGACCCCAAGCAGCTCATTGACGGGATATGGGCGGGTACCGCCGCCATGGTAAAAAACGACGGCAGCCAGACCAACGAGGCCGTTTTCTGGCACAAGTTTGCCCAGCTGTTCGGCCAGGAGGCCCTGGCGGACAAGCCCCTGTTCGACGACTTCTACGCCAACGAGTTCCAGGCCGCCCAGACCTTCTGCGGCCACAACCCCCAGGCCGCCGAGGCCGTCCGGGCCATAAGGGCCGCCGGGTACCGGGTGGTGCTGGCGACGAACCCCATCTTTCCGGCGGCAGGCACCCGGGTTCGTCTGGGCTGGACTGGGCTGGCCCCGGAGGACTTCGCCCTGTGCACCACCTACGAAAACTCCCACTGGTGCAAGCCCAGCCTGGGCTATTACCGGGAGATCCTGGGCACTCTGGGCCTGGAGCCGGAGGAATGCCTCATGGTGGGGAACGATGTGGTGGAGGACATGGCGGCCGGGGATCTGGGGATGAAGATATTCCTCCTCACCGACTGCCTGATCAACCGGGAAAACAGGGATCTGTCCGCCTGCCCCCACGGCGGCTTCCCGGAATTGATGGAATACTGGACAGAGCTCCGGGAGGGCGGCCTATGAACCGGGAATTTCTGAAAAAGATCTTCTTCCAGTCCCTGACGGCCTTCCTGTCCCTGGCGCTGGCTATCCTCCTGTTTTTCGCCATCCTGAAGCTGGACGAGCTCCGCCGGGGCTTCCACTGGGTCGTGGACATCCTCACCCCCTTCGTCTACGGCGGCACCATGGCCTACCTGCTGAAAACCCCCTGCGGCTTCCTGGAGCGGCAGTTTGAGGCGGCCCTGCCGGAAAAACGCAAAAAGTGGGCCAATCTGCTGAGCGTCATCGCGGTGATGCTGATCAGCGCGGTGATCCTCTACCTGCTGCTGAGTATGGTTCTGCCGGAGATGTGGGACAGCATCGTGGCCCTGGCGGCCGCCATCCCGCCCAAGGTGGACGAGTTCACCAAATGGGTGCTGAGCCATCTGGAGGGAAATGAGATCCTGCAAAACTACGTCAACAACGCCTTCGCCAACATGGAGGACTGGGTGAAGAACTGGGCCACCACCGAGCTCCTGCCCACCATGCAGGGCATGATGGGCGGGGTGGTCACTACCGTGGGCTCGGTGCTGACGGTGGCGAAAAACATCATCCTGGGCGTGATCATCTGCATCTACCTGCTGGCCAGCCGGAAGAAGTTCACCCGCCACGCCAAGGCCCTGCTGTACGCCCTGTTCAAGCCGGAGCGGGCGGACAAGCTGCTCTCCGAGTTCACCTTCATCGACACCACGTTTGTGGGCTTCTTCGGCGGCAAAATCCTGGACAGCGCCATCGTGGGCCTGATCTGTTACATCTTCTGCGCTATCATGTCGGTGGTGGCGGGCTTCCAGAACGCGGTGCTGATCAGCGTGATCATCGGCGTCACCAACGTGATCCCCTACTTTGGCCCCTTCATCGGGGCGGTGCCCGCCGCCCTGCTGATCTTCATCTCCAGCCCCCGCAACTGCCTGATCTTCCTGATCTTCATCCTCATCCTCCAGCAGTTCGACGGCAATGTGCTGGGGCCCAAGCTGCTGGCGGGCAGCGTGGGGCTCACCGGGTTCTGGGTGCTGTTTGCCATCACCCTGTTCCAGGGGCTGTTCGGCTTTGCGGGCATTCTGGTGGGTGTGCCGGTGTTCGCGGTGATTTACGACCTGGCCCGGCGGGCCATCCTCTCCGGCCTGAAAAAGCACGGTAAGCTGGACGTGCTGGAATAGCGTCTGGAAAAAAGTCCTGCAGATACATTGACAGGCGAGGTATCTCGTGATATGATAGTTTGCATTCCAAGAAAGAAAAGGAGGTCCTTCTGTGTTTCCAACCATCGATCAGGCCAAGCCCGGCCTGAAAAAGCTCATCGCCGCCCTGGGGGAGGTCTATCCCTACGCCTCCGTCCTGGCGGTGGCGGACGACAGCCGCGCCTGGCAGGTGAGCCGGAGCGGCACCGCCATCCGAACCGGCGGCACCCGCGGCGGCACCGGCTTCGTGGCGCGGGTGTTCGACGGCGTGGGCTGCGCCGAATACTCCTTCAACGAGTTCAGTGAGGCCAAGATCCCTGCCATCCGGGACACCCTGGCCCAGCGCCTTGCGGCCCAGAACGCCGCCCTGGACGGCTTCGCCCCCCTGCCCACCCCCATCCCGGCGGACGAGCCCGCTGCCCTGAAAAAAGAGACCACCTGGCAGATCCACCCCCGGGAGCTGGGGGACGAGGCCATCGTTGCCAAGGTCACCGCCCTGCGGGAGAAGGCCCTGGCGGTGGACGAGCGGGTGCTGGACGCCCAGGCGGCGGTGTCCTACCGCTCCTACCGCAAGCTGTTCCTGTCCAAAAACCGGGATCTGGATCAGACCGTCATGTGGACCAACGCCATGCTGGCGGTGATGGCCGCCCGGGGCCAGGAGATCAAGATGTCCTACAAGCCCTTCTCAGTGCTGGGCGGCGCGGAGCTGCTGGACGAGATGGACGCCGGGGTGGAGCAGGCCGCCCGGGACGCCCTGGCCCTGCTGGATAGCCAGCCCATCCCGCCGGGGGAATACGACTGCGTGTGCGACCCGGCCACCACCGGCATGATCGTCCACGAGGCCTTCGGCCACGGGGTGGAGATGGATATGTTCGTCAAGGATCGGGCCCAGGCGAAGCAGTTTATCGGCCAGTATGTGGCCAGCCCCCTGGTGACCATGCACGACGGCAGCGCCGTGGACGAGTCCGCCACCGCTTTCTTTGACGACGAGGGCACCCTCACCGGGGACACCATCATCATTGACCAGGGCGTGCTGAAAACGGGGATGTGCGACGCTCTAAGCGCCGCACGCCTGGGGGTGGCACCCACAGGCAACGGCCGCCGGGAGAGCTATGAGCGCAAGGCCTACACCCGCATGACCAACACCTACTTCCAGGGCGGCGACTGCACCCCGGAGGAGATGATTGCCAGCGTAGAGGACGGTTTCCTGCTGGAATGCCCCTCCAGCGGCATGGAGGACCCCAAGAACTGGGGCATCCAGTGCATGGTGACCACCGCCAAGGAGATCAAGGGCGGAAAGCTGACGGGAAAGATCTTCTCCCCAATTGTCCTCACCGGCTACGTGCCCGACCTGCTGAAGTCCGTCACCATGATGAGCAAAGCGCCGGAGCTGTCCGGCAGCGGCTACTGCGGCAAGGGCTACAAGGAGTGGGTGAAGGTGTCGGACGGCGGGCCGTATATGAAGGCCCGCATCCGCTTGGGTTAAGGAGGTGGAACCATGATTGAGAGAATCAAGAGCGCCCTCCAGCGTTGCGGCATCGCCCTGTGGCGGATCAACGAGCGGGAGGACGAGACGGCGGAGCTGTTCTTCGTCAAGAAGGAGCTGGACACCCGGCGCGTCAAAGATGTGCACAAGTACGAGGTCACCGTGTTCCGGGACGTGGAGGCGGACGGGCAGGAGAAGCCCAACCGGGGCTTCACCTCGGTGACGCTCATCGCCTCCATGGACGACGCCAAGCTGGACGAGGAGCTGAAGGGGGCGTATTACGCCGCCCAGTTTGCCGCCAACCCCTGGTTTGAGCTCACCGATCCGGTACAGGCCCCCCTGGCGGAGGAGGCCGGGGAGCTGGCCCAGGCCCCCCTGGCCCAGAGCGCCGGCAAGATGGCGAAGGCCCTCTTTGCCCCCGACACCCACGAGGACGCCTTTGTAAACTCCGCAGAGATCTTTGTCTGCCGGGTCCGCCGCCGCATCCTGTCCTCTGAGGGCACCGACGTGTCCTTTGTGAACTCGTCCATCAACGGCGAGTTCGTGGTGCAGTGCCGGGAGCCGGAGGACGTGGAGATCCACAACCGGTTCCAATACCAGGCCCTGGACGAGGCGGCCCTCACCGCCAAGGTGGCGGAGGCCCTCACCTTTGTCCGGGATCGGGCCCGCGCCCAGAAAATCCTGAAAAGCGGGAAGTATGACCTCATACTCAGCGGGGACAACGTGGAGGAGCTGCTGGGCTACTACGTGTCCCGCTCCATGGCGGGGATGGTGTACGCCAAGTACTCCACCTGGCAGCAGGGGGAGGACGTGCAGGGGGAGACGGAGGGCGAGCGGCTGAACCTGACCCTGCGGGCCTTCCACCCCTACAGCATGGAGGGCATCCCCACCGGCGCCGACCTGCCCCTGCTGGAGGGCGGCAAGCTGCTGCGGTGGCACGGCCCCAACCGCTTCTGCCGCTACCTGGGCGTGAAGCCCACGGGCGAGTACCAGCGGATGGCCTGCGCCAACGGCACGGTGCCCTTCGAGGAGTTGAAAAAAGGCCCCGCCCTGTGGGCGGTGACCTTCTCGGATTTCCAGATGGACGAGGCCAGCGCCCATTTCGGCGGCGAGATCCGCTTGGCCTATCTCATCGACGAGAATGGCGCCGTCACCCCCGTCACCGGCGGCTCGGTAAACGGCAGCATTCTGGAGGCCCAGAAGGGGTTCACCTTCTCCACCGACCGCTACCTCACCGCATCATATGACGGGCCCTACGCCGTCCGGCTAAACAACGTCAGTGTGGCCGGGGCGGGGGAGTAACAGCATCCAAGAAATCAAACGAGGGCCGCGCCGATACAGGCGCGGCCCTCGACTGCCAAAAGCCGGAAGGATAAGTAGTTCTGCGGACTCTGGAACACCTGCGGCCCTTCTGGGCCGCGGCGCGAGTGCGCCGTAAATTCGCCGCCCCGCAGCGAATTGCGCAGGGCCGGCTTCGCCGTCCCGAGCATTGAAATCTCGAAGGTGCCGGCGGGCAAAGCCCGCCGGCATCCAAAAATAAAAAGGAACCGCCATAGGCGGTTCCTTTTTATTTTTGGAGCGAGTGACGAGGCTCGAACTCGCTACCTCCACCTTGGCAAGGTGGCGCTCTACCAGATGAGCTACACTCGCGACAACAAAAGGGATTGTAGCAGGAATTGCGCTGTTTGTCAAG
This sequence comes from uncultured Eubacteriales bacterium, assembly GCA_949451265.1. The sequence goes on from CASTQR010000025.1 coordinate 8,023, forward strand.
GGGGTGCGGAAAATTTCTTTGCCGTATAGGAACTGGAATAATTGTCCAAACTGGACATAGAGTTTTGGTAAGGAAAGGAAGGTGAGGCCCATGGCACAGGCCATCCGCGCCAGCCGCCGTCAGGCGGCGGCCCGGGAGGAGGAGCGCAGGCAGATCCTGGAGGGCATGCGGGCCACCCGCGCCCAGCTCAACCACGCCTACGCCCAGTTCAATTTCTACAGCGACCCCGACCTGGTGGACGCCTGCGTCTACGAGATCAACGCCCTGCAAAGCCGCTACTCCTACTACGTCCGGCAGATGAAGCAGCTGGACGCCCAGGAGGGCGCCGGATGACCGGCTGGGGCTGGTGGGCGGCGGCGGGGGCGGCGCTGGTGGCGCTGGCCCTGTTCCGCCGCCCCCTGGGGGCGCTGTGCCGCCTGGCGGTGCGCTCGGGACTGGGGCTGGTGTTCCTCTGGCTGTTCCAGGGGCTGGGCGGCCTGCTGGGGGTGAGTTTAGGGGTCAACCTGCTCAACAGCGTGATCCTGGGTGCCCTGGGCATACCGGGGTTCGCCCTGCTTCTCATGACCCAGTGGGCGGTGCGGTAGTGGTTCGTCAAACCGCACTGCCCATCCCGTGCGGTATTTACAATATTTTAATAAAATATCAAAAAATTTCTGTTGGAATCTTCCCCGTCGCTGTGGTATGATACAAACTGGAAAAGCACAAGGCCCCGGCCCGGACGGGGGCCTGTTCAAACCATACAGCCGCTTGGGAGGAAACACACATGGCCGGACGGAGGAATCGGTACGGTTACCAGGAATACCGGGGGCGCAGCGGCGCCCGCCCGGTGCTGATCTTTATCATTGTGCTGCTGGCGGTGCTGCTGGCGGCGGGCATTGCCTTCATGGTACTCATGGGCGACTACATTAAATATACACCCACCGGCATCGAGATCGACTGGCCCTGGCGGGGGGATCCCTCCCCGCCCCCCATCGCCAGCGACCCGCTGGTCATCGAGACCGAGGACGTGGTGACGGTGGAACCCACACCCGATCCCACCCCCACGCCCACACCGGAGCCCCAGTATGAGCCCATCCAGGCGCTCACCGTCACCGCCGCACAGCTGCGGGACGGCTCCGCCGCCCAGAAGGCGGCCAATGCCGGGGCCAACGCCCTGGTGGTGGAGATGAAGGGGATCAACGGCAAGCTGGCGTGGCAGTCCGCCGCGGAGCTGGCCGGAACCCTGCGCACCAACGCCGCCGACGATAAGACCGCCCAGGCTGTCCGGGAGCTGGCCCAGAACGGCGGGCTGTACCTGGTGGCCCGGGTGCACTGTTTCCGGGATCCTGTCCTGTCCAACGGGCGGGTGGGTTCCCTGCTGACCAAGAAGGGCAAGATCTGGTACGACAGGCGCGGCGTGTGCTGGAGCAGCCCTGCCGACCAGCAGGCGGCGGACTACATCTCCGCCCTGTGCCTGGAGCTGGCGGACATGGGCTTTGACGAGATCCTGCTGGACGACGCAGGCTACCCCTGGGAGGGTGAGGTGCACGTGCTGGCCACCGGCGACAACCGCCCGGAGGACCGCACCGTCCCCGTGTCCGCCTTCCTCACCCGGCTGTCCGGGGAGCTGCGGGAGCGGGACACGGCCCTGTCCGTGTACGTCTACGAGACGCTGCTGCCCGGGGAGGAGGTCTACAGCGGCCTCACCGCCGGGGTGCTGGCCGGGAACGCGGGCCGGGTGTGGCTGGACAAGCGGGTGGATTTGGCCCACTATGAGGAGATCCTTGCCGCCGCGGGGCTGGAAAACCCCGCCGCCCGGATCGTCCCCCCCGCCGCCAGCGGCCGGGAGGGAAGCTGGTACCGCTGATTTCATCATCAGCCCCTTTACAAACCGAACGGAAGGAGCGGCCCATGTCAACTGAACTGCGGATCCGGAAGGCGGTGCCCGAGTACGACGGCACCCTGCGCAGCCACATGATCAAGATCCCCACCTGTATCTCCGAGTGCTCCGGCATCCGGGTGTTCGGGCGGCGGATCAAGTCCCTGGCCTTCACCACCGACGTGGCCATCATCCGCAACATCAACGCCGACGCCATCATCGCCGTCTACCCCTTCACCCCCCAGCCCGCCATCCACCGTGCCGTCATGCAGGCGGCGGATATGCCGGTGTTCACCGGGGTGGGGGGCGGCGTCACCCGTGGGACGCGGGTGGTGAACCTGGCCAACGATGCGGAGCACGAGGGCGCCTTCGGCGTGGTGGTGAACGCCCCCACCAGCAACGAGGTCATCTACCTGCTGAAGCAGGTGCTGGACATCCCGGTGGTGGTCACCGTGGTGTCGGACAGGACGGACGTGGCCGCCCGGCTGAACGCGGGGGCGGATATTCTGAATATCTCCGGCGCCCAGCACACCCCCGCCATCGTCCGCCAGGTGCGGGAGCGGTTCCCCGACGTGCCCATCATCGCCACCGGCGGCCCCGCCGATGACACCATCCTGGAGACCATCCGCGCCGGGGCCAACGCCATCACCTACACGCCCCCCACCAACGGGGAGCTGTTCGCCCAGTCCATGGCCCGCTACCGCCGGGAGCTGGACGTGGAGCCCGCGGCACAGCCCTGACCATTTCCTCGACAGAACCTCTCCGCCTTTCTTCCGGCGGGGAGGTCTTTTATTCCAATCTTTGGATATCCTATATGACATTATGGGACATGATGTTCATTTTCCCCGGAAAAGGCTTGCGATTTCCTGGAAGAAGTGGTAAAATCAGTTCCATATGGGAGTTGAGACCAAGGATTCTTTTTTTGACTCCCCACAAAGTGAAAGAGGTGAGGAATCATGTCTTTAGAGGCCATCCAAACGATCACCGGCGCCGAACAGGCCGTCCGTGAGCAGAAGGCCCGGGCCGCCGACGAGGCCAAGCGCATCGTGGCGGAGGCCGAGCGCGCCGGACGGCAGCTGGTGGCGGACGCCAGGGCCCAGGCCGAGGAAACGGTGAAGGCCATGCTGGCCGAGGCCGAGGCCAGGGCGGGAGAACACTCCGCCCAGACCCTGGGCGACAGCGCCGCCCAATGCGAGGCGCTGAAGCAGGCCGCGCGGGGCCGCCTGGAGCAGGCCGCCGGCCTGATTGTTGGAAGGGTAGGGAACAGCTGATGGCAATTGTCAAAATGAAAAAGCTGCGCCTGCTGGGCCTCCGGGCCGACCGGGAGCGGCTGCTGCGCCCCCTGCAAAGCCTGGGCTGCGTGGATGTCCGGGAGCCAGCCATCGACCTGTCCGACCCGGAGTGGTCCGCCCTGGCCAAGCCGGAGGGCGCGGGCCTGGCCAAGGCCCGGGAGGACCGGCAGACCATCGACGCCGCCCTGGAAACCCTGCGCAAGTACGCCCCCGCCAAGGACGGCCTGCTCTCCCCCCGTCCCACCCTGACGGAGCGGCAGCTCTTTGACGACAGGGTATACGGCGAGGGACTGGCCGCCGCCTGGCAGATTGCCGACGGGGAGCGCGCCCTGGCCGCCTGCGTTGCGGAGCAGGCCAAGCTCCAGAGCCAGAAGGCGTCCCTGGAGCCCTGGGTGCCCCTGGACGTGGCCCTGGAGACCGAGGGGGACGGCACGGTGGAGATCCTGTTCTGCTCCGCGCCTTCCAAGGTGGAGTTCGCCTCCCTGGAGGCGGCGGTGGGGCAGGCCGCCCAGGAGGCCCAGCTGTTCCCCGCGGGCAGCGACCGGGAGCTGCAGTACTTCCTGCTGATCTGCCACAATTCCGCGCTGTCTGCCTGTACGGAGGCCATGCGGCCCTTCGGCTTCTCCCGGGTGACCCTGCGGGGCTGGCATGGGACGGCGGCGGACAACATCCGCCAGCTGGACAACCGGATCGCCGCCCTGGAGCGGCAGGCGGCGGAGCACAAGGCCCATCTGGCCGCCCAGGGAGAGAAACGGGAGCTTCTGCGGCTGTGCGCCGACCGCTCCTCCCAGGAGATCGCCCGGGAGGAGAACAAGGCCCGGCTCATCGACACCGACACGGCCTATCTGCTGGAGGGCTGGGTGCCCGCCGACAAGGAGGCGGATCTGGCCCAGCTGCTTGGCGGCTTTACCTGCGCCTGGGAGACGGCGGATCCCACCCCGGAGGAATACCCTGAGGTGCCCGTCAAGCTGAAAAACAACGTGGTCACCCGCTCCATGAACACCATCACGGAGATGTACTCCCTGCCCGCTTACGACGGCGTGGATCCCAACCCCTTGATGGCGCCCTTCTTCATCCTGTTCTTCGGGATGATCATGGCGGACATGGCCTATGGCCTGCTGATGATCGCCGCGTCGGCGGTGATGCTGCTGAAAAAGCGGCCCAAGAACCCCAACTTTATGGAGATGATCTTCTGGTGCGGCATCAGCACCGTGCTGTGGGGCGCGGCCAGCGGCGGCTTCTTCGGGGATATGATTCCCCAGCTGGTGACCATGATCAACCCGGAGAGCACCTTTGTCATGCCCTCGCTCTTTACGGCGCTGGACGACATCGTGGCCATCATGATCGGCTCGCTGGTGCTGGGCGTGATCCAGGTCTTTACCGGCATGGCCATCAGCGTGGTCAAAAAATCCAAGGACGGCGAGTTTATTGACGCGCTGTTCAACGAAATCTCCTGGTGGATCATCCTGGCCGGTCTGGCCCTGTTCATCTGCGGCAAGCTGCTGGCCGGGGTTCCCGCCATGCTGGGCACGGTTGGTCTGGCTCTGCTGATCGTCGGCGGCCTGATGCTGGCCATCGGCGGCACCCGGGAGGCCAAAGGCTTTGGCAAGTTCACCGCGCTCATCGGCATCATCTACAACGGCGTCACCGGCTTCTTCAGTGATATCCTGTCCTATATCCGGCTGATGGCCCTGATGGTGTCCGGCAGCGTTATCGCGTCCGTGTTCAACACCCTGGGAGCCACCACGGGCATCGTCCCCGTATTCATCCTGATCTCCCTGCTGGGCAACGCCTTGAATCTGGCCCTGAGCCTGCTGGGCGCTTACGTCCACGATCTCCGTCTGCAATGCCTGGAGTTCTTCGGACGATTTTATAAAGAGGGCGGAATGCCCTACCAGCCCCTGTCCATCGACACAAAATACATTGATGTAATCAAGGAGGAAAATTAACATGGATGCATTTTTCGAGGCTTTCGGCGGTATTGGTCTGGCGTATTTCGGCGCCGCGATTGCGGTGGCCCTGTGCTGCATTGGCTCCGCCAAGGGCACCGGCATGGTGGGTGAGGCCGCCACCGGCGTCATCAGCGAGACTCCCGAGCACTTCTCCAAGTGCATGATTCTCCAGGTGCTCCCCGGCACCCAGGGCCTGTACGGCATCGTGGCGTGGTTCATGGTGCTGCTGAAGATCAACGTGTTCGGCGGCCAGATGGCCCAGCTCACCATCCAGAACGGCATGGCCATCTTCTGGGCCTGCATCCCCATGGCGCTGGGCGGCCTGCTGTCCGCCATCGCCCAGGGCCGCGTGGCCGCCGCCTCCATCAACATCGTGGCCAAGCGCCCCGAGCAGTTCTCCAAGGGCATCATCCTGGCCGGCATCGTGGAGTTCTACGCCATCCTGTCCCTGGTGGCCACCATCCTGCTGGTCATGATGTATCAGCTGTAAGGCGCACCCTTTAAATTCGGAAAGGCGGTAAACCAAACACATGAACGGAATTGAAAAGATTACCGCGCGCATCCAGGAGGACAGCCAGAAGGAGATTGACGCCATCCTGGCGGACGCCAAGGCCAAGGCCGCGGAGATCACCGCCCAGGCCCAGGCGGAGGCCAAGGCCGCCGCTGAGGAAGTCCTGGCCCAGGGCAAGCGGGCCGCCGCGGAGCGGGAGGACCGCATGGCGTCCACCGCCCAGATGGAGTGCCGCAAGGCGGCCCTGGCCGCCAAGCAGGAGGTCATTGAGGAGGCGTTCCAGCTGGCCCACAAGAAGCTGCTGGCTCTGCCCACGGAGCAGTATGTGGCCCTGCTGGCCGACCTGGCCGTCCAGGCGTCCACCACCGGGAAGGAGAAGCTGATCTTCTCCCCCAGCCACCGGGCCCAGGTGGGCAAGGCGGTGGTGGTGGCGGCCAACAAGAAGCTGGCCGAGGCCGTGGCCCCCAAGCTGCCCGACGAGGTCACCGGCTCCAAGGCCGGGGCCATCCTGGACAAGGTGGTCACCGGCGCGTCCGCCGTGCTGAACGGCACCGCCATGCTCACCCTGGCGGAGGAGACCCGCCCCATGGACGGCGGCTTCATCCTCTCCGACGGCGCGGTGGAGG
>CASTQR010000026.1 GCA_949451265.1 uncultured Eubacteriales bacterium
GGGTGGTGATCCCCAAGGAGATCCGGCGCACCATGCGCATACGCGAGGGCGACCCCTTGGAGATTTACACGGACCGTGAGGGCGGCGTCATTTTCAAAAAATACTCTCAATTGGGCGACGTGTCCGACTTCGCAGCCCAACTCTGCGACACCATCAGCCGGGTGGCGGGCTTGCCCGCCGTGATCACCGACCGGGACAGCGTCATTGCCGCCGGAGGCATGCCCCGCAGGGAGGTGGTGGACAAGCGCGTCTCCCCTCAGGTGGAGCAGGTGATGGAGGAGCGCCGCAGTGTCCAGACCGACCAGCCCATGCCCCTGTGCGACGGTGGGGAGAAGTACCGGGTGCTTATCGCCGTGCCCATCCTGTCCGAGGGGGATGTGCTGGGCTGCGTGGCCTTTGTGTCCGACGGGGACGCCCCCGCCCTAGGCGAGGTGGAGCTGAAGCTGGCCCAGACGGTGGCCGGCTTTCTGGGCCGCCATATGGAGAGCTGAACTGATCCGGCCCGCATGACCGCAAAAACTCCCGTGCCCCGGTGGGTGCGGGAGTTTTTGATTGCCTTTTTTCCCGGGAAATGGTATGATGAAAGCGATCTAATATTTGTGATAAAGGGAGCGAGACGATGGAACACAGTGGTTGGGAGCGGTACTACCCCCGCCCGCAGCTCCGGCGGGACAGCTTTTTCCCCCTGAACCGAGGCTGGACGCTGAACGGAAGGCCCATCCAAACGCCTTGGCCGCCCCAGGCCCCGCTGTCCGTTTGGCAGGGAACGGCGGGGGATGTGCTGTGGTATGAGACGGCGTTCACCCTCCCGGAGGGCTTCGCCCCCAAGGACTATCGGGTGCTGCTCCACTTCGGGGCGGTGGACCAGGTGGCGGAGGTCATAGTCAACGGCGTTTCCCTGACGCGCCACGAGGGGGGGTATCTGCCCTTCTCTGCGGATGTCACCGCCGCCCTGCGCCCGGGGGAGAACCGGCTGGAGGTGAAGGCCGTGGACGCCCTCAGCCACGACTACCCTTACGGAAAGCAGCACAAGCGCCCCCACGGCATGTGGTACACCCCCGTGTCCGGTATCTGGCAACCGGTTTGGCTGGAGGCCGTCCCGGACAAGGGCGCGGTGCGCTCTGTGCGCCTCACTCCGGACCTGACCGGCGTCACCGTGGAGGTGGACGCGGGCGGGGCGGAGTACAATTTGGCCGTCCCGCTGGGAAGCGGAAAAGTGCTTACCGCCGCCGGGAAGGACAGCCCCCTCCGCCTGGAGGTGCCCGAGCCCCATCTGTGGGAGCCGGACGACCCCTACTTATATCCCATGACCATTGCCACCGCCACCGATCGGGTGGAGAGCTACTTCGCCCTGCGCACCGTGACCACCAGGGAGACCGGCGGCCACACCCGCCTGTGCCTCAACGGCAAGCCCATCTTCCTCCACGGCGTGCTGGACCAGGGGTATTTCCGGGACGGCCTGTTTCTGCCCAGGAACCCGGAGGAATACGACGCGGATGTGATGCGGATGAAGGAGCTGGGCTTCAACACCCTGCGCAAGCATATCAAGGTGGAGCCGGAGGCGTTCTATTACGCCTGCGACCGCTTGGGTATGCTGGTGGTGCAGGACATGGTGAACTCAGGGGAGTACCGCTATGTCCGGGATACCGTTCTGCCCACCCTGGGGTACAAAAAGCGCGGCGACCTGAGGAGCGGCGGCAGCGAGCAGCGCAAGGCGTTTTTTGAGCGCCACTGCCTGGACACCGTCGCCCACCTGAACAACCACCCCTGCATCATCGGCTGGACCATTTTCAACGAGGGCTGGGGACAGTATGACTCCGACCGCATTTACCGCCTGCTCAAGCCCGCCGACCCCACCCGGTTCTTTATGACCACCTCCGGCTGGTTTGCCCAGCGGGAGAGCGACGTGCAGAGCGAGCACGTTTATTTCAACAGCCGGGTGCTGGAAGGGACAAAGCCGGGGAGGTTTTTGTTCCTCAGCGAGTGCGGCGGCTTCTCCCGCCGCATCGAGGGCCACGTCACCCGGGAGCGCAAAAATTACGGCTACGGCGAGCAGTGCCGGACGGAGTTGGACCTGGAGCTTCGCATCCGCGGGCTGTATGACGATATGGTGTTGCCCTCCATCCCCAACGGCCTATGCGGGTGCATTTACACCCAGCTCAGCGACGTGGAGGGGGAGACCAACGGCCTGTATACCTACGACCGCCAGGTGCGCAAGGTCCGGCCGGAGGCCATGCGGGAGATCGCCGCCGATGTGAGGCGGGCGCTGGAGCAGGTGGCTGGAAACGGTTGACACCGGGGAAAAAAGTGCTATACTTTTCCAATGAAAGCGCCGCACGACGCAATTATATGAATAGGAGTGTTTTCGATTATGGATAAGAAAGTCGCCGAACTGCTGAACGACCAGATCAACAAGGAGTTTTACTCCGCCTACTTATACCTGGACATGGCCAATTTCTACAGCGCCAAGGGACTGGACGGCTTCGCCAACTGGTACGAGATCCAGGCCAAAGAGGAGCAGGACCACGCCATGCTTATGTACAAGTACCTGCACAACAACGACCAGGCGGTCACCCTGAACGCCGTGGCCAAGCCGGATAAGGAGTATCAGGAGCTGATGGACCCCTTGAAGGCCGCCCACGCCCATGAGCAGTATGTTACCGGCCTCATCAACGTCATCTACGCCGCCGCCCAGGAGGTCAACGACTTCCGCACGGTGCAGTTCCTGGACTGGTTCGTCAAGGAGCAGGGCGAGGAGGAGAAGAATTCCTCCGACATGATCCGCAAGATGGAGCTGTTTGGCGACGATGCCAAGGCCCTGTATATGCTCAACAGCGAGCTGGCTGGCCGCACCTATTCCGCGCCGTCCCTCCAGATCTGAGCGCGGAGCCGCCGCGAGCAGGCGAAGCGTGACGACAGCCCACAAAAGGCCCGGCCCCGTATCTACGGGGCCGGGCCTTTGCGGCTTCGGGAAGAGGGTGTTTGGCGTGAAACAAGTGCTTGATTCCTGAGAGAAGCGTCTTACTGCTCCGGCAGATAGCCGGCGGGGTCCACGGGGTTGCCATCCTGGTACATGGCGAAGTGGAGATGGGCGGCCTGACTGCCCTCTGCGGCGGCGGTGGTGCCCACGGAGCCGATTACCGTGCCGGTGGACACCTCATCCCCCACCTTCACGGTGGGCACGGAGGCCAAGTTGGCGTACTGGCTCACCAGGTCGTTCCCGTGGTCGATTTCCACCACGGTGCCCATCAGGTCGTCCTGGTATACCGCCTTCACCGTGCCGTCGGTCGCAGCCAGCACCTGGGTGCCCAGGGCGGCGGCGATGTCCAGGCCGCTGTGGACGCGCCAGTCGCCCATAGTCTCGCTATAGACCAGGGTCTCCACGGCGTATCCGGCCGATACCGCGCCCTTCACCGGCCAGGTAAAGACCAGGGCCGCAGGGGCCTGGGACGGTTCCGGGGAGGCAGCGGGCGCTTCGGAGAGGGCGGCGGAAGGGGCGGGGGACGCGGTGACGGCCGGGGGCGCGGTGATCTGGGCGGACCCGGCGGCGGGGGGGTCGGAGGGCTTGACGGATGGGCGTGCCGACGGGGCGGCGGAGGGCGTGTCCCAGATGGCGGCGGAGCCGGACACCGGCTGGTCCAGTGTGCTGTCCAGCCCGTCGCGCACGCCCTGGACCAGGTAGTAGCCAGACAGGGCGATGGCGGCCACGCAGATGAGTACCACAAGATAGAAACCCTTTCCCGAGATGAAATCGCCTAACTTTTCGATCCATGTTCGTTTGTTGTTCATAACAACACCTCCGGCCCTATTGTGGACGGGGACGTTACAATTTATACCAGTTCAGAAGGGAAAAATCCCCTGGGGATTGTTTTCGACGGGGAAGATGTGGTACACTAGGTAAAAAATACGGCTTGCCACAATGGCGAGGAGGTGAAAAACCATGCCGCTGACACGGGAGACTCCGTTGACCGACCTGCCGGGGGTGGGCCCCAGCCGGGGGAAAAAACTGGAGAAGCTGGGCCTGCGCACCCTGGGGGACACCCTGGACCACCTCCCCCAGCGGTATGAGGACCGGCGGGAGCACTATGCCATCGGGGACGCGCCCGGGGACCGGCCCTGCTGTGTGTCCGCCATGGTGGCGGCCCAGCCCAGGGTGAGCTATGTGCGCCGGGGGCTGTCTCTGGTGAAGGTGCGGGCGGTGGACGACACCGGGACGCTGAACATCACCTTCTTCAACCAGGATTACATCCGGGAGGTCATGTGCGCCGGGCAGACTTACGTGTTCTATGGCGTGGTGGAACGGCAGGGGAACCTGTTCTCCATGACGAACCCGGTGTTCGAGCGGGAGGGGAATGCCCGGGCCACCGGCCTCATCATGCCGGTGTACCCTCTGACGGCGGGCATCTCCAACAACCTGCTGGCCGGACTTACCCGCCGGGCGGTGGACGAGTGCCTGGACGGTCTGCCCGAGGTGCTGCCCGCCCAGGTGCGCAAGGAACACAAGCTGTGCCAGACCCAGTTTGCCCGGAAAAACATCCACTACCCCGCCGACTTTGAACAACTGGCCATGGCCCGGCGGCGGCTGGTGTTTGAGGAGCTGTTTGTGCTCACCTGCGGGTTGGCCCAGCTAAAGGACAGGCGCAGCCAGGGCGAGGGCCGGGTGCTGGCAGGGGATGTGGAGGAGTTTGCGGCTCTGCTGCCCTTCGCCCCCACCAACGCCCAGCGGCGGGCGATGGAGGACATCGCCGCCGATTTAAGGTCCGGCAAGGCCATGAACCGGCTGGTGCAGGGCGACGTGGGTTCAGGCAAGACGGCGGTGGCGGCCTTCGGAGCCTGGGCGGCGGTGAAAAACGGGGTGCAGTGCGCCCTGATGGCCCCCACCGAGCTGTTGGCGGAGCAGCACGCCCGGACCATGGACGCCCTGCTTGCCCCCGCCGGGGTGCGGGTGGCGCTGCTCACCGGGTCGGTGAAGGGCAAGGAGAAAAAGGCCCTGCTCACAAGGCTGGCGGCGGGGGAGATCGACCTGGTGGTGGGCACCCACGCCCTGTTCTCCCAGGGGGTGGAGTACCGCGACCTGGGTCTGGTCGTCGCCGACGAGCAGCACCGCTTCGGCGTGGCCCAGCGGGCGGCGCTGGCGGAGAAGGGCGGCGCGGCGGCGCCCCATGTGCTGGTCATGTCCGCCACCCCCATCCCCCGGACGCTGGCCCTTATCATCTACGGCGACCTGGACGTGTCCGTCATGGACGAGCTGCCGCCGGGGCGGACGCCGGTGTCCACCTTCGCCGTTGGGGAGGATAAGCGGCAGCGGATGTATGGCTTCGTCCGCAAGCAGGTGGCGGAGGGGAGGCAGGTGTACATCGTTTGCCCCTCGGTGGAGGAGTCCGGGGACCTGCCCCAGTGGGAGGAGCCGGGAGGAGCGTCCATGGACCTGAAAGCGGTGACCACCTACGCCCGTGAGCTCCAGGAGAAGGTGTTCCCCGACCTGCGGGTGGGCTTCGTCCACGGGAAGCTGAAAACTGCGGAGAAAGAGGCCGTGATGGCCGATTTCACGGCGGGGAAGCTGGATGTGCTGGTGTCCACCACCGTGATTGAGGTGGGGGTGGACGTGCCCAACGCATCCCTGATGGTGGTGGAGAACGCGGAGCGGTTTGGGTTGAGCCAGCTCCACCAGCTCCGGGGCCGGGTGGGCCGGGGGAAGCACCAGAGCTATTGCGTGCTGGTGACGTCCAGCCGCAGTGAGACGGCCAGAGAGCGGTTAAAGGCGCTGTGCGCCACCAACGACGGGTTTCAGATCGCGGAGGAGGACCTGCGGCTTCGCGGCCCCGGCGACTTCTTCGGCAAGCGGCAGCACGGCCTGCCCCAATTGAAGGTGGCTGACTTCGCAGCGGATATGGAATTGCTGAAAGAGGCCCAGGCGGCTGCGGCGGAGCTGATCGCCGGTGATCCGGAGCTGAAAAAATCCAGCCACCGGCTGCTGAAACGCAAGGTGCGGGAGCTGTTTGAGGAAAACGCAGAGTTATTTAACTGACCGATATGACAGAAAAAGGCGGAGAGACCGCCGCAAGGAGCGTGGATGATGAAGCGGCTGACCATTGGGATGCTGGCCCATGTGGACTCAGGCAAGACCACCCTGTCCGAGGCCATGCTATACCTGTCCGGCGGCGTGCGGAAGCTGGGGCGGGTGGACCACGGCAACGCGTTTTTGGATACCGACCAGCAGGAGCGGGAGCGGGGCATCACCATCTTCTCCAAGCAGGCGCGTCTGAACTGGAAGGACTGTGAAGTTACATTACTTGACACGCCCGGCCATGTGGACTTCTCCGCCGAGATGGAGCGGGCGGTGCAGGTGCTGGACTACGCGGTGCTGCTCGTCAGCGGCGCGGACGGGGTGCAGGGCCACACCGAGACGCTTTGGAGGCTGCTGGAGCGCCACCGGGTGCCCGCCTTCCTGTTCATCAACAAAATGGACCAGCCGGACACTGACCGGGACAAGCTGCTGGCCCAGCTACGGGAGCGGCTGGGCGACGGCTGCGCCGATTTCTCCGGGCTGCGGGGGGAATTACTGGAACAGGCGGCGATGTGTGACGAGGAGTTGATGGAACGCTACCTGGAGGCCGGGGAACTGTCCGACGGGGACCTGGCCGCCCTCATTGTGGAACGGAAGCTGTTTCCCTGCTTCTTCGGTTCGGCGCTGAAGGTGGAGGGGGTGGAGGAACTGCTGGACGGCCTGGACCGCTATACCCTGGAGCCGGACTGGCCGGAACAGTTTGCCGCCCGTGTGTTCAAAATTTCCAGGGACGAGAAGGGGGAGCGGCTCACCTGGCTGAAGGTCACCGGCGGCGTTTTAAAGGTCCGGGACCCGGTGAAGGGTCCGGACTGGGAGGAGAAAGCCACCCAGCTTCGGCTGTACTCCGGCGCGAAATTCACCCCGGCGGAGGAGGCCCCGGCGGGGACGGTATGCGCCGTCACCGGCCTGAGCCGGACCCGGGCGGGCCAGGGCCTGGGCGGGGAGGAGGATTGGACGGGTCCGGAGCTGGAGCCGGTGCTGGCCTATCAGGTGTTGCCCCCCGCCGGGGGCGACGCGCGCACCCTGCTGAGCCAATTACGGACGCTGGAGGAGGAGGACCCCCAGCTCCGGGTGGGGTGGAACGAGAGGCTGGGGGAGATCCGGGTTCACCTGATGGGAGAGGTGCAGTTGGAGGTCTTGTCCCAATTGATGGAGCGGCGGTTCGGGGCGCAGGTGGCCTTCGGGCCGGGGCGTATCGTCTACCTGGAGACCATCGCCGCCCCAGCGGAGGGGGTGGGCCACTTCGAGCCCTTGCGGCACTACGCCGAGGTCCACCTGCTGCTGGAACCCCTGGAGCGGGGGGCGGGGCTGGTGCTGGACACCGCCTGCTCCGAAAACGTGCTGGACCGCAACTGGCAACGGCTGGTGCTCACCCACCTGATGGAGAAGGCCCATGTGGGTGTGCTCACCGGCTCGCCCATCACCGATATGAAGATCACCCTGCTGACGGGTCGGGCCCACCTCAAACACACGGAGGGGGGCGATTTCCGCCAGGCCACCTACCGGGCGGTGCGGCAGGGGCTGATGTGCGCCAAAAGCGTGCTGCTGGAGCCCTGGTATGCCTTCCGGCTGGAGGTGCCCACAGGCAGCGTGGGCCGGGCCATGACCGACCTCCAGCGCATGGGCGCTGAATTCCAATCGCCGCAGCCGGGGGCGGGGGATACGTCCGTCCTCACCGGCAGCGTTCCGGTGTCCGAGGTGGGAGGCTACTGGACGCAGGTGGCGGCCTACACCGGGGGGAGGGGCCGCTTCTCCTGCGCGGTGGAGGGTTACCGGTCCTGCCACAACGCCGAGGCAGTCGTTGCGGCGTCTGGCTACGACCCGGACCGGGACGTGGACAACCCTGCCGGGTCGGTGTTCTGCGCCCACGGGGCAGGCTTCAACGTGCCCTGGGACCAGGTGCAGGAGCACATGCACATGGACAGCGGCTGGCGGCCCGCTGGGGAGCGGCCCGCCTTGCAGAAGGAGGCCCCGGCGCGCCGGGAACCTGCCATGAGCTACGAGTCCCGGGCGGCGCTGGACAAGGAGTTGGAGGCCATCTTTGAGCGGGCCTACGGCCCGGTGAGGCCCCACGCCTTCCGCCCCGCTCCCAAGGTTTCCCCCGCCCCCAAGCCCAAGCCCTGGAAGGGGTTGAAAGTCCGGGACGGGGAGGACTACCTGCTGGTGGACGGCTACAACATCATCCACGCCTGGGACAGCCTGCGGGCCGTCGCACGGGAGGACCTGGACGGCGCCCGGGCGCGGCTCATCGACCGCCTGCGCAACTACCAGGGGTGGAAGAAGTGTAAGGTCATCGTGGTGTTCGACGCCTATAAGGTAAAAGGGAACCCCGGCTCGGTAGAGAAGGCGGGGGAGGTGTACGTGGTGTACACCAAAGAGGCGGAGACGGCGGACATGTATATCGAAAGGACCACCTACGCCTTGGCGAAGGAGCGCCGGGAGCACCGGGTGCGGGTGGCCACCTCCGACGGCCTGGAGCAGATGATTATCCTGGGCCATGGGGCGGTACGGATGCCCGCCGCCGAGCTGGAATTCGAGCTGAATCAGGTGGAGGCGGATATACGCCGGGCCATCGGAGGTTAAACGGCCTGTCAAACAGGGCCTGCCGCTTGACAAACATGGGAATTGATTGTACAATTTAACCTGCAATAATCATTTCAGAGGTGTGTCGATATGCGGATTTATCGTGAGAAGGATTACAATGCTATGAGCCGCCGCGCGGCTGCCGTCATCGCCGCTCAGATTGTGTCCAAGCCGGACTGCGTGCTGGGGCTGGCCACCGGCTCCAGCCCCGTGGGGGCCTATCAGCAGCTCGTCAAGTGGTATGAGCAGGGGGATTTGAGCTTTGCCGAGGTGCGCTCGGTGAACCTGGACGAATACTACGGCCTGTCGCCCGACCACGACCAGAGCTACCGCTATTTCATGCAAAGCAACCTGTTCGACCATGTGGATATCACCCCGGAGAACACCAACGTGCCCGACGGTCTGGCCAAGGACCCGGCGGCGGAGTGCCTGCGCTACGAACGGAAAGCGGCGGAGCTGGGGTACGCCGACCTCCAGCTTTTGGGCCTGGGCCGCAACGGCCACATCGGCTTCAACGAGCCCTGCGACTGCTTCCCGGTGGCGACCCATCTGGTGGACCTGACCGAGAGCACCATCGAGGCCAACGCCCGGTTCTTTGCCAGCGCCGACGACGTGCCCAAGCAGGCGCTGACCATGGGCGTGGGCACCATTATGAAAGCGCGGAAGATTCTCATTGTGGCCAGCGGCGCGGACAAGGCCGACGCGGTGTGGAAAGCTTTCGCCGGGCCCATTACCCCGGAAGTGCCCGCCTCCATCCTCCAGCTCCATCCCGACGTGACCCTGGTGGCGGATGAGGCGGCGCTGTCCAAGCTGACGGAGGCCGCGCAATGAAAATTTCCGGCGGCAAAGTGTTCGACCTGGAACGGGGTTTTGTGGAGCGGGATGTGTGCTTTGACGGTCCCTTGATTACCCCGGACAGCCAGGACGGGCAGGCCTATGACGCATCGGGCTGCTGGGTGATTCCCGGCCTGACGGACGTACATTTCCACGGTTGCCGGGGGGCGGACTTGTCCGACGGCGACCCGGCGGGCCTCCAGGCCATGGCGGAGTATGAGCTGAGCCGGGGGGTGACCCAGATCTGCCCGGCGGGGATGACCCTGCCGGAGGACCGGCTGATGAAAATGTGCCAAACCGCCGCCGCCCACCGCCGGGAAAACCGCCCAGGCGCGGACCTGGTGGGCATCAACTTGGAGGGGCCCTTCCTCTCCAAAGCCAAGAAGGGCGCGCAGAACGGGGACTGGATCCACGCCCCGGACGCGGATATGCTCCGCCGCCTGATGGACGCGGCCGAAGGGCTGGTCAAACTGGTGTCCGTGGCCCCGGAGGAGCCGGGGGCCATGGAGATGATCCGGGCGGTCTCTGAGGACGTGAACGTGGCGGTGGCCCACACCACCGCCGGTTACGATACGGCGCTGGAGGCGTTTCGCGCCGGGGCCCGACAGGTCACACACCTGTTCAACGCCATGCCGGGTTTTACCCACCGGGCCCCCGGCGTGGTGGGGGCGGCGCTGGACTGCCCCTGGGTCCGGGTGGAGCTGATCTGCGACGGCATCCACATCCACCCCAGCGTGGTGCGGGCCACCTTTCAAATGTTCGGCCCGGACCGGGTGGCGCTCATCTCGGACACCATGCGGGCGGCCGGCATGAGCGACGGGAAGTACGACCTGGGCGGGCAGGAGGTCACCGTGAAGGGACCGCTGGCCACCCTGGCCGACGGCACCATTGCCGGGTCGGCCACTGACCTGATGGCTTGTATGAAGAGTGCCGTCTCCTTCGGCATTCCCTTGGCGGACGCGGTGCGCTCGGCGGCGGCGACTCCCGCCAAGGCCATCGGTATCTTTGACCGGGTGGGCAGCCTGCAACCGGGCAAGCGGGCCAACGCCGTGGTGCTGGACGGGGATTTGAACGTGAAGGCCGTGTTTTTCCACGGCCGGCTGGTGTAACACAGACAAAGCAAAGGAGACGCGCAGCGCCTCCTTTGCTTTTATGGGGCCCCTGGAAAGCCGGTCTTCAGGCTCTTGTGCTCGCTCAGATTATGAGGCTGGTATCCGCCGCAGAGGGTACGGGCGAGGGGGCCTGAGACGGCTGGGCGCCACCCGCCGAAGGATTAGGCAGTGCCAGCCCGTGGAGGAAGCTGCCGGAGGCGGACTGAATCTGCCCGCCCACCACCCGGTTTTTGTAGATGAGTAGGGCAATCTGCACCGGCTCGTCCTGAGTGGGGTAATTGATGAGCTGATAGGTATACCGCTTCACCCGCTTGCCCTTATACTGGGTCAGGTCGAAGCCCTGGTCCGCCTGGAGCTGCAAATAGTCCTGGTAGCTGTCGTCGAACTCCTCGGGGATGAGCAGCTCTTCGGTGGCGATGGGCTGCTGGGACACCTGCCAGCCCAGGCCGGTGAGGTAGCTGAGCCGGTCGTCGTTATCCTTCACGTTTTTTACCTCCGCCGAGACGGCCACCGCCCGGTTTCCCAAGGTGAACGTGAAGGCAAGGACCGCGAACAGGCAGCACAGGGCGGCGGTCCCGGCTGCCAGCAGTTGTCTCTTTGGTAAGCGCGCCGTGACGATGAACATGGGTAGCACGACCTTTCAAAATGAGTTCTCCTGTCCGGGGCAGCCCGGAGCGCTCTTTTGGTGATAGGATAGAATATGTCCCAGCTCCCCGCAATATGATTGGGGAGAGGGGGATCAGGGAAAAGGTGAGCGGATGGAACGGCTGGACAAACGGCTGGCCGCCACGGGGCGGTGGAGCCGGAAGGAGGCCCGGGACCTGGTTCGGGCGGGCCGGGTGGCGGTGAACGGCACGCCCTGCCGTGCCCCGGAGGCCAAGGTGGGGGAAACGGACCCTGTGGCGGTAGACGGCGCGCCCATCGGGGATCACGGCCTGGTATACCTGATGCTGAACAAGCCGGCGGGGGTGGTGTCGTCCACCAACGAGCCGGGGGAGCGCACGGTGCTGGACCTGCTGGGGGAGGAGTATCAAAACATCGGCCTGTTCCCCGCCGGACGGTTGGACAAGGATACGGAAGGGCTGCTGCTGCTCACCAACGACGGCCCCCTGGCCCACCGGCTGCTGTCGCCCAGACACCATGTGGACAAGGCGTATTATGTGGAGGTGGAGGTTGCGCTGGACCGGGACGACGTGGAAGCGGTGCGCCGGGGCGTGGCGCTGGGGGACGGCTATGAGTGCCTGCCCGGGGAGCTGGAGCTTCTGCCCGGCAGACGGGCGGCCTACATCACCATCCACGAGGGGAAGTACCACCAGGTGAAGCGGATGCTGGCCGCCAGGGGTAAGCCGGTGACCTACCTCAAGCGGGTGCGGTTCGGCCCGCTGGAGCTGGACGGAGAGCTGCCCAAAGGGGCGTGGAGGCCGCTGACAGAAGAAGAACGGAGAGCCATTTTCAGTCAATAATACGAAAATTTTGGCAGTTTCAACAAAAAAATTTTAAAAAACTATTGAAATTTCCTAAGAGAGTCGGTATAATAAAAAAGCACGTATATGAAAAATCAACAAAGTGGCGGAGCGCTCGATTTCCCAGCCGCGTAGAAAGGAGAAAACGCAATGTCCAGCAGGGTTTTCCAAAGCGTCGTTCTTCAGATGAAGGACTGTTCCGACCGGGCGGTCGGCGTCATCGACGAGCAGGGCACGGTGGTAGCCTGCAATGAGCTGGCGTGCATCGGCGAAAAGTGGGGGAGCGCGGCGGCGCTGTTGGCCGCGGAACAGGACGCCCAGGTGGTCAGCGGAGGCTATACCTTCAAAGCCCTGCCCGGCTGGAGTGGACAGTACGATTATGCCGCTTTCGTCCGCGGGGAGGATGAGCGGGCAGCGCTCATCTGCTCCATGGCGGTTATCGCCCTCAACGGAGCCAAGACCTATTATGAGGAAAAGAACGACAAGGCCGCGTTTGTGAAAAATATCTTGTGTGATAATATTCTGCTGGGCGACATCTACGTCCGGGCCAAGGAACTCCACTTCGTGTCCGAGGCGCCCAGGGCGGTGATTCTGGTGCGCCAGTTGGGCGCGCCCGACGTGTCGGCCGTGGATGTCGTCACCGGGCTGTACCCCGATAAGCAGACGGACTTTGTGCTGTCCGTCAGCGAGACGGACGTGGCCCTGGTCAAGCACCTGGGGGAGAACGCCGACGCCCGGGAGCTGTGTAAGATCGCCCAGAACGTCCAGGAGGCTTTGACCCGGGACCTGGGGATCAAGACCGTGGTGGGCATCGGCACCATCGTGGGGCATATCCGGGACCTGGCCCGCACCTACAAGGAAGCCCAGGTGGCCATCGACGTGGGCCGGGTGTTTGAGACGGAGCGCTCCATCATCAACTACGAGAATTTGGGTATTGGGCGGCTGATCTACCAGCTCCCCACCACCCTGTGCGAGATGTTCTTGCGCGAGGTGTTCAAGAAGAACCCCATTGACGCGCTGGACCAGGAGACGCTGTTTACCATTAACAAGTTCTTCGAGAACAACCTGAACGTGTCCGAGACTGCCCGGAAACTGTTCGTCCACCGCAACACCCTGGTATACCGGCTGGAGAAGATCAAGAAGCTCACCGGCTTGGACCTGCGGGAATTCGACGACGCCATCACCTTCAAGGTGGCCCTGATGGTGAAGAAGTACCTGGTGTCCCGGGGTATCGAATCCTGATTTGCAAAAGCCGCCCGATAGGGCGGCTTTTATTACGATTGTAACCTTTGTTTCCAGAAAGTTTACATAAATTTGACCGGGGGATTGCCTGGAATCGGGCGGAAACGGTTGACAGCGCCCGGTTCAGCGTCTATAATAAAAAGCGATTCCGTCTGCGAAAAAAGATTACAAAACGGTAACAATCCGGTAACATGAAATAGATTCAGACAACTTTGGAGATGCGGGCCCATGATTCGATTGATCGATGTACATAAAGAATACGACAACGGCACCAAGGCCCTGAAAGGGATCAACCTGCGCATTGAGGACGGGGAGTTTGTGTTCCTGGTGGGGCCCTCCGGTTCGGGCAAGTCCACCATTATCAAGCTGCTGACGGCGGAGATCACCGCCAGCCAGGGGCGGGTGATTGTCAACGGCTACAACCTGAATAACATCCGCCGCTGGCAAATTCCCCACATGCGCCGCACGCTGGGCATCATCTTCCAGGACTTCCGGCTCATTGAGAAAAAGACGGTGCAGGGCAACCTGGAATTTGCCATGCGTACCGTGGGGGCCAGCGGGCGGGAGATGCGCAAGCGCATCCCCTACGTGCTGGACCTGGTGGGGCTGGAGGACAAGGCGGACGTATTCCCCAACGAGATGAGCGGCGGCGAACAGCAGCGCGTGGCCATCGCCCGGGCGCTGGTGAACAACCCGAAGATGATTATTGCCGACGAGCCCACCGGCAACCTGGACCCCCGGCGGTCCCTGGAGATCATGACGCTGCTGGAGCGAATCAACGCCATGGGCACCACCATGCTGGTGGTCACCCACGAGCGGGACCTGGTCAACCGTTTCTCCAAGCGGGTGGTGGCCATCAAGGACGGAG
>CASTQR010000027.1 GCA_949451265.1 uncultured Eubacteriales bacterium
TGGAGGACATCCAGGACATGGTGGAGACCAAGCTGATGGCCGCCGGCAAGTACGAACTGGCCAAGGCCTATATCATCTACCGCTACACCCGGGCCCTGGTGCGCAAGGCCAACACCACCGACGAGTCCATCCTCTCCCTGATCCGCAACGACAACAAGGAGCTGGCGGAGGAGAACGCCAACAAGAACACCGCCATCGCCTCCACCCAGCGGGACTACATTGCCGGCGAGGTGAGCCGGGATCTGACCCGCCGCATCCTCCTGCCGGAGCACATCTCCAAGGCCCACGACGAGGGCGTCCTCCACTTCCACGACGCGGACTACTTCGTGCAGCACATCTTCAACTGCTGCCTGGTGAACATCGGGGATATGCTGGACAACGGCACCATGATCAACGGCAAGCTCATCGAGTCCCCCAAGAGCTTCCAGGTGGCCTGCACGGTGGTGACCCAGATCATCTCCTGCGTGGCCTCCAACCAGTACGGCGGCCAGTCCGTGGAGATGAGCCACCTGGGCAAGTACCTGCGCAAGACCTACGAGAAGTACCTGCGCAAGACCCGGGAGGCCGCCCCGGAGCTGGACGACGCCACCATTGAGAAGCTGGCCCGGGCCCGCACCCGGGACGAGCTGAAAAGCGGCGTGCAGACCATCCAGTACCAGATCAACACCCTGATGACCACCAACGGCCAGTCCCCCTTCGTCACCCTGTTCCTGGTGCTCCGGGAGGACGACCCCTACATGGAGGAAAACGCCGCCATCATCCAGGAGATCCTGTCCCAGCGGCTGGAGGGGATCAAGAACGAGAAGGGCGTGTATATCACCCCCGCCTTCCCCAAGCTGGTGTATGTGCTGGACGAGTGTAACAACCTCACCGGCGGGGAGTACGACTACCTCACCGAGCTGGCGGTCAAGTGCTCCGCCAAGCGGATGTACCCCGACTACATCTCCGCCAAGAAAATGCGGGAGCATTACGAGGGGAACGTGTTCTCCCCTATGGGCTGCCGCTCCTTCCTGTCCCCCTGGAAGGACGAGAACGGGAACTACAAGTTCGAGGGCCGCTTCAACCAGGGCGTGGTGTCCCTGAACCTGCCCCAGATCGGCATCCTGTCCGGCCAGAACGAGGACAAGTTCTGGGCCATCCTGGAGGAGCGCCTGAACCTGTGCTTCGAGGCCCTCATGTGCCGCCACAACGCCCTGAAGGGTATCCGCTCCGATGTGTCCCCCATCCACTGGCAGTACGGGGCCATCGCCCGGCTGGACAAGGGGGAGACCATCGACAAGCTGCTGTACGGCGGGTATTCCTCCATCTCCCTGGGCTATATCGGTCTGTACGAGGTGACCAAGCTGGTAAAGGGCTGCTCCCAGACCGAGCCGGAGGGGGAGGACTTCGCCCTGCGCCTCATGAACCACCTGCGGGCCACCACCAACCGCTGGCGGGAGGAGACCAACATCGGCTTCGCCCTGTACGGCACCCCGGCGGAGAGCCTGTGCTACCGCTTCGCCCGCATCGACAAGGAGCGGTTCGGCACCATCCCCGACGTCACCGACAAGGGCTACTACACCAACAGCTACCATGTGGACGTGCGGGAGGACATCGACGCCTTCGCCAAGTTCACCTTCGAGAGCCAGTTCCAGAAGATCTCCAGCGGCGGCTGCATCTCCTATGTGGAGATCCCCAATATGCGGCACAACCTGGAGGCCCTGAAGGACGTGGTGCGGTTCATCTACGACAACATCCAGTACGCCGAGTTCAACACCAAGAGCGACTACTGTCAGGTGTGCGGCTACGACGGCGAGATCATTGTCAACGAGGACAACGAGTGGGAGTGCCCCTGCTGCCACAACAAGGATCACGCCAAGATGAACGTGACCAGGCGCACCTGCGGCTACCTGGGCGAGAACTTCTGGAACGAGGGCAAAACAAAGGAAATCGCGTCCCGGGTTCTTCATCTGTAACAAAATCAAAGCCGGGGCGGTCAGCCGACCGTCCCGGTTTTCTGCCAAAGGAGGTTCGTATGAATTACGCGACCATCAAATGGGCCGATGTGGCCAACGGCCCCGGCGTCCGGGTGTCCCTGTTCGTGTCCGGCTGCACCCACCACTGCCCCGGCTGCTTCAACCCGGAGGCCCAGGACTTCGCCTACGGCCGGCCCTTTACCCAGGCGGAGGAGGACAAAATCCTGGCCGCCCTGGCCCCTGCCCACATCAAGGGCCTGTCCCTGCTGGGCGGCGAGCCCTTCGAGCCCGACAACCAGCGGGTCCTGCTGCCCTTCCTGCGGCGGGTGAAGGAGCGGTTCCCGGACAAGGAGATCTGGTGCTACTCCGGCTACACCCTGGACGGGGAGCTGTGGAAGGACAGCCGTGCCCGGTGCGAGGCCACCGACGGGCTGCTGTCCCTCATCGATGTGCTGATCGACGGCCCCTTCGTGGAGGAGCAGAAGGATTTGAACCTGCGGTTCCGGGGCTCCGCCAACCAGCGGATTTTGAACGTGCCCGCCAGTTTGAAAGCCCACGCCCCCGTCCTCTGGGACGGCGATATGACCATCCGGCCCATCACGGCGGACTGAGGAGGGGACCCCATGAACCTGAAAACCATGCTTGCCGCCCTCCAGGGCGTCACGGCCTACAAGGACCTCCTCACCCAGCCGGTGATGGAGCGGGCCCTGCGGCTGGTGACCTGCGCCGCCCACGGGGACGGACTGGGCGGCCTGGAGGCGTACACCGACCTGTTCTACCAGCTCCGGGTGGAGGGATATCCCGGCCTGGGCCAGTGGCTGGGGGACGCCCTGCGCTGGTCGGAGGGGCCCTATCCCCGCTTAGCGGAGGGGGAGGGCCGGGATCCGGCCCTGGAGCAGGCGGCCCGGCTGGACATCTCCGCCTTCGCCATGCTGGCGGGGGTGGACTGCGACCGCTGGCTGGCCCATCTGGGGCGGCTGCTGGACAGCGACTACCAGGGGGTGCTGACCTCCCTGCCCCGGTGGCAGAGCGGCGTGCCCTTCTCCTTTGAGGAGCTGACCAGGGCTTATTACCGGGAGGGCGCGGGGCTCTTTGCCCGCTGCCGGGCCTTTGTGTGGGACAGCGGGGCGCTGATCCCGGTGGCCCATCCCGACAGCCCCGCCTCGGAGCAGCTCTTGGGCTACGATGAACAGCGGGCGGAGGTGGAGCGCAACACCCGCGCTTTGGTGGAGGGGCGGTACGTGAACAACGTGCTGCTGTACGGCGAGAGCGGCACGGGCAAGTCCGCCACGGTGAAGCACCTGCTGACCCTGCCGGGGCTGGAGGAGCTGCGGATCATCGAGGCGGACAAGGAGAATTTGGGCGGCCTGCCTGCCCTCATCCGCAGCCTGGACGGGCGGCGGCAGAAGTTCATCGTGTTCATCGACGACCTGACCTTCGACCGGAACGACCCCACCTACTCCATCCTGAAAACCATCCTGGAGGGGGGCGTGGAGCGGCGGCCCCAAAACGTGGCGGTGTACGCCACCTCCAACCGCCGCCACCTGGTGCGGCAGACCATCTCCGAGCGGGCGGGGGACGAGATGGACCGCTCGGAGACCATCCGGGAAAAGACCTCCCTGGCGGACCGGTTCGGGGTGCGGATCCTGTTCCACGGCCTGGACAAGACGGAGTTCCTGGCCCTGGTGGACCTGCTGGCGGGCCGGCACGGGGTGTCCCTGCCCCCGGAGGAGCTTCACCGGCAGGCGGTGGCCTGGGAGCGGTTCCACGGCGCCCAGACCCCCCGGACGGCCCTGCAATTCATCCTGTCGCTGTAAAGCGTGGGAAATAGTACAATTGCCGGGTGTGCGGCTGGCTGGCAGGCCCCCAAGGGGCGGGGAGCGATCACCGCAACCACTGCCCCAACTGCCTGTCCAGCCTCCATGTGGACGTGGAGCCCGGCGACCGGGCGTCCGACTGCGGCGGGGTGATGGAGCCCATCGCCGTGTGGGTGCGCAAGGGCGGCGAGTGGGCGGTGATCCACCGCTGCCGCCGGTGCGGGGCGCTGTCCTCCAACCGGACGGCGGCGGACGACAACCCCAGAAAGCTGCTGTTCATCGCCATGAAGCCGGTGGCGTTCCCGCCCTTCCCCCTTGAGCGGCTGGAGGAGCTGGCGGGGGAGTGAACAGAGGAAAAGCCCCGCAGTCGCAAGACTGCGGGGCTTTGTGTGTCTCAATTATTCCTCGGGCTTGTCGGCCTCGTCCTCCGCCGCAGGCTCCTCGCAGCAGCAGGGGGCCTCGTCCGCGGGCTCGGCCTCGGCGTCCACCGGCTCCACCTCGTCCACCTCGTCGTCGGACAGCTGGCCCGCCGCCTTGATGTCGGCGATGCGCTCGTTGTTGTAGGAGATGCGGGCCATCGCGTCGGTGATGCGCTGGCAGGCGTCGGCGTAGGCCGCCTCGGGGGCGGAGCCCCGCTCGGCGTAGTACAGCTTGCCCAGCTCGGAGTAGGCCTTGCGGATGGCCTCCTGCTCCGTGGAGTTCTGCACCTTCAGCTTGCCGATCTCGGTGATCTCCTTGGTTTTGGCCGCGCCCATGTCGGCCAGCTCCTTGGCCTTGGCCACGCCGGTCTCGGTGAGCTCCTTGGCCTTGGTCACGCCGGACTGGGCGAGAACCACAGCTTTGTCCTTCAGGCTTTCAAAATCAATGCTCATGTGGAATCCCTCCTGTTAAAATGATGTGGGCCGCCCAGCGGCGCTGCCCGGCGCCGCCTCAATTTCCACGTATTTCATTTTAGGCTTCCACGGGCCAAATTGCAAGGGCTTTTCGTGAATATTTATAAAGGTTTAACAATCTTGCCCAATTTGACAAGGGGCGGGGGCTACTTGTCCTCCCCATCCCCGCCGTCCAGCACCTCCCGGATGAGGAACCGGGGCCGGCCCTTGCTCTCCAGGTAGAGCTTGCCCAGGTATTCCCCGATAACGCCCAACGACAGCAGGATCAGCCCCCCGATGAACCACACGGAGCAGGCCAGGCTGGCCCAGCCCGCCACCGTGTTCCCCGTGGCCCAGCGGACTACATTGTAGATGATCATCACCAGGGACACCAGGAATACCAGGAAGCCCAGCCCGGTGATCATCCGCAGGGGCCGCACGGACAGGGAGGTGACTCCCTCCAAAGCGAAGGCCAGCATCTTTTTCAACGGGTACTTGCTCTCCCCGGCGAACCGCTCCCCCCGCTCGTATTCCACGGTGTCGGCCCGGTAGCCGATCATGGGCACGATCCCCCGGAGAAACAGGTTCACCTCGGTGAACTGGGCCAGCCCGTCCAGCGCCCGCTTGGACATGAGCCGGTAGTCGGCATGGTTGAACACCGTCTCCGCCCCCAGCAGGTCCATGAGCCGGTAGAACGCCTCGGCGGTGGTGCGCTTGAAAAAGGAGTCCTTCTTCCGGGAGGAGCGCACGCCGTACACCACGTCCACCCCCTCCAGGTACTTGTCCACCATGGCGTCCGCCGCGTCCACGTCGTCCTGGAGGTCGGCGTCCATGGATATGACCATATCCGCCTTCTCCCTGGCGGTCATGAGCCCCGCCAGCAGGGCGTTCTGGTGGCCCCGGTTCCGGGATAGGTCCACGCCGCAGAAAAGGCTGTCCTCCCGGTGGAGCCGCTGGATAACCTCCCAGGTCCTGTCCCTGGAGCCGTCGTTGACGAACAGCACCCGGCTGCGGGGGCTGATCTTTCCGGCGGACATGAGGGCGCGGAGCTTGTCCCCCAGGCGGCGGGCGGTCTCGGGGAGCACTTCCTCCTCGTTGTAGCAGGGCACCACGATATACAGGGTATTACCGGGCATGGGATAACCTCCTTGGGTACGCGTCAAATTCTGGTAAGGCCATCATAGCAGAACGGGGGGCCGCCGTCAAGGACAGGGCTCCCGCTTTCGCGCGGCGATGAGATAGCGGTGGATGGTGCCGGAGATCTGCCCGTCCCGCTCTACGGCCTCCTGGAGGGCGCACAGGCGGTCAAAGCACCGCTCCACGGAGAAGCCGGGGAACTCCCACTCGATGATCCGGGCGAACCACACGAAGGCCCCCACGTCGTAGAACAGGATGGGCCGGAAGGCCTCCTCCCCGTGGAGTATCTGGAAGCCCGCGGCCTCAAAGGCAGCGCTCTGCTCCGCCAGGTTCAGGTGGGGGAAGGGCTTGTCCGTCCCCGGAAGCACCAGCTCCACCAGATCCCGGTCGTTGTCCTCCCCCACCTGTTCGGTGAGGAACACGCCGCCGGGCCGCAGCAGCCGAAACAGCTCCGGCGGGTGGAAGCTGCCGTGGCGGTTCAGGATCAGGTCGAAGCTGCTGTCGGGGAAGGGGATGGCGGCGGGGTTGGCGCAGGGCCGGAAGTCGATGCCCAGGGGGGACAGCGTCTCCCGGCACAGGGCCACGTTGGGGGGATAGCCCTCGGTGGCGGCGGTGAGGGCCGCCGGGTGGCGCAGGGACAGCAGGAATTCGCCGCCCCCGGTGTCGCAGTCCAGCAGCAGGGTGTCCGGGCGCAGATACCGGCCCGCCAGGGCCCGGTAGTTCCAGGGCAGGTCGTGCTCCTCCTCGAACCGGCCCCGCAGGTGGGAGAAGTCCCAGCCGTGGATGTGGGCCTGGGCCTCCTCCGCCTCCCAGGCGGCCCGCAATGCGGCGCGGTCCATGTCAGTTCCGCCCGGTGGAGCCGAAGCCCCCCGCGCCCCGCTCCGTGCCCTCCAGCTCCTCCGCCGGGGCGAACTGGGCGGTGAGGTAGGGCACGATCATGAGCTGGGCCACCCGGTCGCCGTCCTCCACCACCTGGGGCTCGGGGCTGTGGTTGTGAAGGAAGATCATGACCTCCCCCCGGTAGTCGGCGTCAATGACGCCCACCTTGTTGGCCGGGGCCAGCCCCCGCTTGCAGGCCATCCCGGAGCGGGCGAACACCAGCCCCACATAGCCCTGGGGGATGGCTACCGCCAGCCCGGTGGGGATCTTGGCGGTCTCGCCGGGGGCGATGGTGACAGGCCCATCGGTGAGGGCGTACAGGTCGGCCCCGGCGGCGCCGGCGGTGCCGTAGGTAGGCAGCTTGGCCCGGGGGTTCAGCAGCTTCACAGGGACGGGTGCGGTCATAGCAATTCCTCCTTTGATCAGAACAGGCCGGAGATCACGCCGTTCTCATCCACGTCGATCTTCTCCGCGGCGGGCACCTTGGGCAGGCCGGGCATGGTCATGATGTCGCCGGTCTGCACCACCACAAAGCCCGCCCCGGCGCTCACCTTCACCTTGGACACGGTGATGGTGAAGCCATCCGGGCGGCCCAGCTTGCCGGGGTCGTCGGACAGGGAATACTGGGTTTTTGCCATACACACGGGCAGGGAACCGAAACCCATCCCCTCCAGCCGGTCCAGCTCCTTGGAGGCGGCGGGGGAATAGCTCACCCCGGCCCCGCCGTAGACCCGCTTGACAATGGTTTCGATCTTGTCCCGCAGGGGCAGCTCCAGATCGTAGGCGAACTGGAACTCGTGGGGCTGATCGCACAGCCGGAGGACTTCCCGGGCCAGCTCAATGCCGCCCTCGCCGCCCTTGCCCCACACCTCGGACAGGGCCACGTTCACGCCCAGGGCCTTACACTTGTCCGCAATCAGGGCCAGCTCCCCATCGGTGTCGTTGACAAAGCGGTTAATCGCCACCACGCAGGGCAGGCCGTACACCTGGGTGATATTCTCCACGTGCTTCAGGAGGTTGGGCAGGCCCCGCTCCAGGGCGTCCAGGTTCTCCGCCCCCAGCTCGGCCTTGGGCACGCCGCCGTTATATTTCAGCGCCTTCACGGTGGCCACGATGACCACGGCGCTGGGATCCAGCCCGGCGGCCCGGCACTTGATGTCCAGGAACTTCTCCGCGCCCAGATCCGCCCCAAAGCCCGCCTCGGTCACCACGTAGTCCGCCAGCTTCAGGGCGGTGTCGGTGGCGGACACCGAGTTACAGCCGTGGGCGATGTTGGCGAAGGGCCCGCCGTGGACCAGGGCGGGGGTGTTCTCCAGGGTCTGCACCAGGTTGGGCTTGATGGCGTCCTTCAACAGCGCCGCCATGGCCCCCTGGGCCCTCAGGTCGGCGGCGGTGACGGGCCTGTCGTCGTAGGTGTAGCCCACGATGATCCGGGCCAGCCGCTCCTTCAAGTCCTTCAAATCGGAGGCCAGGCACAGCACGGCCATGATCTCGGAGGCCACGGTGATGTCAAAGCCGTCCTCCCGGGGCACGCCCTGCATCCGGCCGCCCAGGCCGTCCACAATGTTCCGGAGCTGGCGGTCGTTCATGTCCACGCACCGCCGCCAGGTGATCTTTTTCACGTCAATGCCCAGGGCGTTCCCCTGCTGGATGTGGTTGTCCAGCATGGCGGCCAGCAGGTTGTTGGCCGCGCCGATGGCGTGGAAGTCCCCGGTGAAGTGGAGGTTGATGTCCTCCATGGGCACCACCTGGGCGTACCCGCCCCCCGCCGCGCCGCCCTTCACGCCGAACACGGGGCCCAGGGAGGGCTCCCGCAGGCAGAGCAGAACATTCTTGTCCAGCTTGGACAGGGCGTCGGCCAGCCCCACGCTGGTGGTGGTTTTCCCCTCCCCGGCGGGGGTGGGGTTGATGGCGGTGACCAGGATCAGCCTGCCCTTCCGGGGGCGGTCCCGGAGGGGGCCGATGTCCAGCTTGGCCTTCACCCTGCCGTAGTGCTCCAGCAGTCCTGCGTCGATTCCGGCCCGCTCCGCCACCTGGGCGATGGGAAGCATATGGGCGCTCTGGGCGATCTCAATGTCGGTTTTCATGGGAAATTCCTCCTTAAATTGGGGTGCGTCCAAAACAAAGCAGGGCGCACCGATGTAGGATCAGTGCGCCCAGACGGTCGGCAATCAGGCGCGGCGGCGCCGCTGTACTCCACGTGGTTCCCCCACTTCCGTCAGTCATACAGCAGTCTTAGTGTACCATGCCGCCCCCCGTGCCGTCAAGGGCTATACGCTCCGTATAGCCCCCCGGTTTCCACGGGCCGGGGCGGGGGCGCGGAAGGGATGGAGGGACGCGGTTCCAAGGGGTTCCGGGGCCGTGGGAGGGGCGGGGGCGGTTTCCATAACACTGTATAGCCATGCAGATACGGAAAGTTATCCACAACTTCCACACAGTTTTCAACAGCCGGGAGGGGGAGGCCCCAAGGGATCCGGGGGATATGGAAAAAATTAGAAAACCCGCAATCGAAGATCTTTTCTATGCGAAAGCGGGGATTTGCTTGACATAATTCCGTTCCAGGGGGTGGGGAGGCAAAGCAAGGCCCCGCGGCTTGACGCCGCGGGGCCTTGCGGGTGAGTCAATGGGGCGGGGGAAGCGCATCACTGCGGGGCGGGGGAAGCTCGCCGCCGCCCCGCCGGGACAGCATTCCCCGGTAGAGCCGCTCCAGCACACTCCGTAAGGGGCAGAACAGCACCAGGGCGATGCCGAAGTTCCCAACACAGTGGATGATATCGAAGGGGATGCCGTTGATCCACCAGAGGACGGCGCCGTGGAAGCCCAGGATGAACAGGGATACCGGGGTACACAGCAGGCCGAACGCCAGCCCGAACACCGCCGACAGCAGCGCCCAGCCCACCGGGTGGGTCATCCCCCGCAGCAGCCACGCCGCCGCGGCCAGTACCAGCCAGATATAGAGGTAGCTGATGGAGTAGATGTGGATGCAGTAGAGGGTGAACTCCATGATGACGTAGACGTAAATGGGGAACACCGCTTTCCAGCCGAAGGTGACGGCGAACAGCATCACCAGCAGGGAGGTGGGCTCCACGTTGGGGATGCCCGCCATCACCACCTTGGCGGCAAAGGTCATGGCCCCCAGCACACCGAACAGGGTGATCTCCCCCACCGTCAGCGGCAGCCGCCGGACGGGCCGTTTAAGCAACGGTGTAAACCAGGGAGAAGGAGTCGCCGTCCTGGATGGGGGTCTGGTCTGCGCTGGCGGGGGTGTCCACCCCGTCCTGCTTCAGCGCCCAGAATGCCCCGTCCTCCTCATAGACCGCCTTCTCGCCGTCCGCCACCTTGATGTACAGCCCGTAGGGGCCCTCCTCGCCCTGGGCGATGTTCTCCGCGTCCAGCACCGGGCCCAGGTACTCCTCGTCGGTGTGGCAGGTGAAGGATTTGGTGGAGCCGTCCTTGTGGACGACTTCGACTGTGATGGTTTTGGAGCCCTGGGTGGTCTCCGGGCGGGTGGCGAACCAGACGCCCAGCAGGATGGCGATGAGGGCCACCACAGCCACGGCCGCGATGATGATTTTCTTGTTCTGTTTCATGGGTAGACGACCTTTCTTTCTGTGGAACCGGCGGGCACGGCCCAACCGGTTTCTTGGAGTGGCACATACGGGGAGGGCCGCTGCGTCGTGGCCGTTCCCATATGTGTAAAGGCTTCTTTGGAAGCCCAGCCCTCGTCTCGCATACGTCTGCAACCGGGAGCGCCGGCTTGCGTTGTGCCTGCGGCAGGGGAACGTGCTGGCAGACACGTTCCCCGCGCCGCAAGTTGTAAAGGGGTGGCGGGCCGGAAGAAAACAAAGGCTGCACCCCTTGAGAAGGGTACAGCCAACCAGCCCGCCGCAGCGCGGCAGGGGCTCCTGCACTCTCCCAATGCGCGGGGAGGACGTTCGTGCGTCATATGCGGGCAGGTATTCTGGCTGAGGCGTCAAGCGCGTTTTCCGGCCTTCCCAGGGGCGAACCCCCAGTGACATAATTGGAAAACACTCCGCCATCACAGCAACGGCATTGCGCGGGATTCGCACCCGCTTCCCTATTGTGCGCCCAAAGGGGCGGCGCACCCACATACCACCTATTCACTTTTCGGCCTTGCAGCTCTATTATACGAAGTCCCGGCCCCGTTGTCAAGCGGGTTTCGCTGCCTTTCCCGGGAAATTGCGGGGATACCCCTCCGCCCCTCCCGCCGCCCACGCCGGGCGGCGGGAGGAAGCGGAACGGGAGGAGGTCACTTGATGTTGTGGTAGCCGGCGAACTCGGTGAGGAAGCCGTATTTCAGGCCAAGGTCATTGCCCTCCGCGTCGGCGGCGGTCTTGATGGCAAAGCGGTCGATGATCTCCTTGGTGGTCAGCTTGTGGTCGATCATGTACTGGAGCTGGGCCTGGTTCTCCGCGTTCTTGAACAGGGCGGGCTCCGTCTTGCCCAGCAGCAGGGTGCTGTCGCTGGCCCGCAGGCCGCGCATCCCGTTCTCATCGCGGCCCTGGAGGAGGTAGAGGGTGTCCCCGTTGGCGTTGGCCTTGGCCAGGTCAAAGCCCAGGGTGTCCCGCTGGTAGATGGCCAGCTCGGAGATGACGCCGCCGCCGTCGGTGATCTTGCGGGAGGCGCGGTTGAAGCAGATGACCAGCTTCAGGTTGGCGAACTCGGTGCAGAAGTTATAGTCGCCGGTGGAGTCCATGAACCCGGCCAGGGGGCCCGCGCCGTTGTAGGAGGGGGCGATGGCGTTGACAATGGCCGTCACCTTGCCCACGCCCTGGGTCTGGGCCTTGGTGGGCAGGGTGCCGCGCACCCAGCCGCCCTTGCCGTCGTTGAGCCAGCCGCAGCCGGTCTTATAGTCGTACTCGTTCACATAGATGCCGTTGTCCAGCTTGTTGGTCATAGCCAGCACGCCGGTGACGTAGTCATGGAGGCCCCACGCGTCCACGGCGGCCCGGATGGGGTCGGTGGCGGAGGCGGAGCACACCCAGACGTCAATGCCGTTGGCGTCCAGGGTCTTCCACAGCTCCTTGATGTTCTCAGACACCGCGGTGCCGGAGTTCCAGGTGTAGGACACCTCGCCCACCTTGGACTCGATGTCCTTGGGGGTGGTCCAGGTCTGGGAGGTGGTCTCCACGGAGGAATAGTACTTGTGGGAGGCCAGGGCCAGATCATAGACCTCCTGCTCCGTCATGCCGGTGAACCAGTAGAGAACCCAGGGGTAGGCCACGGAAGCGGACTCGTGGTCGTAAACCAGGTCGTACATGGCGCGGATCTTGGTGGCAAACTCCAGCCACTGGGGATCGGCCTGGATCTTGGCCTGGGCGTCCTTGTCCAGACCCTTGGCGGTGAAGGGGCCGTACTCCTCGTACAGATAGGTGTAGGCCTTGGAGATGTCCGCGATCCAGTCGTTGTAGGAGCCCTTGCCATAGCCCAGATCGGTGAGATCCACGTTGAGATCCGCGTCCTCCAGGCCGATGTCGGTGGCCAGAACCTCGGGCATCTTCTCCGGGGTGATGGCGAAGGTCATGGTCTGGAGCTGGTAGATGGCCAGCTGCTCCTCCACGTCGAAGATAGAGCAGGTGTTGTCAAAGTCGAACACCACGTAGGAGCTGCCCTTGGCGTAGTTGGCGGAGGTCTTGCCGTAGGCGTCCATGAAGTCGTTGACAGCCTGCTTTACAAAGGGCTCCCAGTCGTCGCGCTGAACGTGCTCCGCCCCGCCGGTGGGCTCGGGCGTGGGCTCGGGGGTAGGCTCCGGGGTGGGTTCGGGCGTGGGCTCCGGGGTGGGCTGGGGCGTGGGTTCGGGCTTGCCATCGGGGATCTGGAGCTCCTGGCCCACATAGATCCGGTTGGGATCCTTGATCCTGTCCTTGTTGGCCTCATAGATCTCGCGCCACCGGGCGCCGCTGCCAAGCTGCTGCTTGGAAATGCTCCAGAGGGAGTCGCCTTTCTTCACCGTATAGGTGGAGGCAAAGGCGGGCACCGCCAGGGACAGGGCCAGAACCAGGGCCAAAAGGACCGAACCGAGCCTCTTACATTTTTTCATCATATCGTTAGCACCTTTCATCAGGACGGGGCGGCAAGGAATGCCTGCCGCCCCGTGTGTTGGAAGTTTCGTTTGGGGCCGGTTGCGGGGAAGGGGGATCCGCGGGCCTGGAGGCTGTCAGCCCTCCTGCCAGTTGGCGGGATAGACCGTGTAGACGTACTTGGCGTAGCTGGGGGTCTGGAAATGGATGTGGCTGCCCTTGGGGATGTAGATGATGTCGCCGGGGCCGCCGCTGACGATGCGCCCGTCGATCTCGATCTCCAGGGCGCCCTCCAGCACGATGTCGTACTCGTCGTAGGTGAGGGTCCACTCGAAGCTGGCGGCGTCCTTCAGCTCCATGACGCCGCAGCCCATCCGGGGGGCCTCCTCCAGGGTGGTTACGTCATTGAGCAGCACGTCGTTCCGGCCCTCGAAGGGCTGGAGGGGGACAGTGCTGGTCTTGATCCCGATGATGCCGCTGGGATCCACCTGGCGCTCCATCTGGGGGGCGGAGAGCCCGCCGGCCTCCTGGAGCACCTTGGTGACAATTTCACGGATCAGCTGTTCGCTGACGTTCATGGTTACACCTGACCTTTCTGCGCCGGAGCGCCCGGGTCCCGTCACCCGGCGGGGGAGGGGACAGGGACGGCGGCGGTTCTCGCTGTCGTCCGCGCCCGCCGGGGAGGTCCCGGGCGGGCGCGGGGAGGGGGTTGGTTAAGCGGCCTTGCCGGCGGCGGCATCGATCTTGGCCAGCAGCTTGGGAGCCAGGACGTAGGCCACGATCACGGCGGTAATACCGCCAACCAGCTTGGCGATGATGACGGGGGTCACCATGTTCTGGTTCACGCCGGCGGTGAAGCCCAGGTGGTCGCCGAACACGAAGGCGGCGGACACGGCGAAGGCCACGTTCAGCAGCTTGCCCTTGGGGTTCATCTCGCCCA
>CASTQR010000028.1 GCA_949451265.1 uncultured Eubacteriales bacterium
CCCCCGCCTGTCCGATCTGGCCCCCGCCTTTGACTACCGCTGGCTGCTGGAGGGCAAGAACGAGTGCCCCGCCGAGGTGGAGCTGGACGGACGGCGCTATCAGGTCTTTGGCGACATGGCCCGGCCCGCCGGCCGGGAGGGGGAGGCGGTGCTGGCCACCACCTACTGGCTGGACATTACCGATCTGGCGGACACGCGGGATATCTATCAGGCCACCCGGCCGGTGGCGGCGCTGCTGCTGCTGGACAACTACGAGGACGCCATCAAGGGACAGAACGAAAACGTCCGTTCCGCTATGCTCAGCGACATCAGCCAGCGGCTGGCGCGGGCGGCGGAGGAGGTCAGCGGCATTTTCTGCCGGCTGGACCGGGACCGGTTCCTGTTCATTTTTGAGGAGCAGTATTTGGAGGGCTTCAAGGCAGACAAATTTTCCTTGCTGGACAGCGTCCGGGAGGTGCAGAACGCCAGCGGCATCTCCGCCACACTGTCCATCGGCGTGGGTGTGGACGGGGAGAGCTTCGCCGAGCTGTTCCGCTTTGCCAACCTGTCGGTGGAGATGGCCCTGAGCCGGGGGGGCGATCAGGCGGTGGTGAAAAACCGCTTCACCTTCGAGTTCTACGGGGGCCGCTCCAAGGAGGCGGAGCGGCGCACCAAGGTCAAGAGCCGGGTGATGGCCTCCGCCATGGGGGAGCTGGTGGCGGACGCCTCCCAGGTGCTGGTGATGGGCCACAAGACCCCGGACATGGACGCGGTGGGCGCGGCAGTGGGCGTGTGCGCCATCGCCCGGTTCAAGGGCGTGCCCTGCCGCATCGTCCGGCCCCACGGCCCCACCCCCGCCGACGAGCTGTATGAGCGGGTGGGGAAGCTGCCCCAGTACGAGGGCGTGTTTTTAGACCCCCAGGAGGCCATGGTGCGGGCGGACTCCCAGTCCCTGCTGGTGGTGGTGGACACCAACCGCCCGGAGCAGGTGGAGGACCAGGAGCTGCTGGCCTCCTGCAACAAGGTGGCGGTCATCGACCACCACCGGAGGGCGGCCACCTACATCGAGGGGGCAGCGCTGAACTTCCACGAGCCCTACGCCTCCTCCGCCTGCGAGCTGGTGGCGGAGCTCATCGCCTACCTGATGGAGCCCACCGACCTGCTCCCCGGCGAGGCCCAGGCCATGATGGCGGGGCTCATGCTGGACACAAAGAACTTCACCATGCGCACCGGGGGGCGCACCTTCGAGGCGGCGGCCATGCTCCGCCGGGCGGGGGGCGACACCGGGGAGGTGCGCAAGCTGTTCCAGACCAACCTGTCCGACGCGGTGGAGAAGTACTGCCTCATCCAGGCCGCCCAGCCCTACCGCCAGGACATCGCCATCGCCGCCGTGGACAGGACGGTGGGCCGGGTGACGGCGGCCCAGGCGGCGGACGAGCTGCTGAACATCGCGGGTATCTCCGCCTCCTTCGTGCTGTACCCCGACGAGGGGCGGGTCATCGTCTCCGCCCGGAGCAGCGGGCCGGTCAACGTGCAGGTGATTGTGGAGGCCCTGGGCGGCGGCGGCAACGCGGCGGCGGCGGGGGCCCAGATCCCCGGCCGGACGGTGGAGGAGGTGCGGCGGGAGCTCATCGCCGTGCTGGACAGCTATTTCGATGATACCAATAAGGAAAAACAGGACGAAGCATAACCCACGGGCATATGCCCGGAATCCATAGGAGGAGAAAGCCATGAAGGTAATTTTACAGCAGGACGTGAAGGGCCAGGGCAAGAAGGGCCAGATGGTGGAGGTGTCCGACGGCTACGGGCGGAACTTCCTCCTGCCCCGGAAGCTGGCGGTGGAGGCCACCGCGGAGAACATCAACACCATGAAGATGCAGGACAAGGCCAAGGCCGCCAAGCTGGCGGAGGAGAAGGCCGCCGCCCAGGCCCTGGCGGAAAAGCTGAAGGGCGTGCAGGTGAAGATCAAGGCCCGGGCGGGCCAGGGGGGCAAGCTGTTCGGCTCCATCACCAGCAAGGAGATCTCGGAGGAGCTGAACAGGCAGTTCGGCCTGGACGTGGGCAAGAGCAAGATCGTGCTGGCCGACCCCATCAAGTCCTTCGGCGCCTTCGAGGTGAAGTGCAAGCTGGGCAGCGAGGTGTCCGGCGCCATCAACGTGCTGGTCATTGAGGACAAGTAAGATGGCCAAAAAAGAGAAGGCGCCCCCCAAGCCCCGCCGCTGGACCCCCAAGGAGGCCCAGGCCGTCATCGGGCGGATGCTGGTGCCGTCCATCCTCATCGTCATGGCGGCGGTCTATTTCCGGCAGCAGCTCCTGCTGCTCCCCGCCTTCGCCCTGTGGGTGGTGATGGCCCTGATCCTCTACAAATACTGGCGGTGCCCCAAGTGCGGCAAGACCCTGCCCAAGACGGGCAAGACCTTCGAGTGCCCCAAATGCGGGGCCAAGATCGACTAAACCCCACCGTTCCCGAAAGGAGGCCAGCCCATGCCCGCGGAGGAATTGATGGAACTGCAGATGCCCCACTCCGTCATGGCGGAGCAGTCGGTGCTGGGCTCCATGCTGATTGACGAGCGGTGCGTCCCCGCCGTCATGGAGCGGCTGCGGCCCGACGACTTCTACCTGCGGCCCAACAAGGCCCTGTTCGATGTGATGTTCACCATGTTCAACCGGTTCGAGACCATCGACCCGGTGACGGTGGTGGACCGGATGAAGCAGGCGGGGGCCTATGACGGCAACACCGTGCCCTACCTGCGCCAGCTCATGGAGATCACCCCCACCGCCGCCAACGTCATGGAGTACGTGGACATTGTGGCGGACAAGGCGCTGCTGCGCCGGGTGGGGGAGGCCGCCGGGGAGCTGGTGGAGCTGGTGCGGGCGGAGGCCGGCACCGCGTCCCAGATTTTAGAGGCGGCGGAGCAGCGGATCTACGCCATCCGCCAGGGCCGCTCCGCCCGGGGGCTGAGCCACATCTCCGCCGTGATGAACGAGGTGTGGGAGACCATCAAGGAGCGGCAGGCCCAGGGGGGCGAGTTCCCCGGCATCTCCACCGGGCTGGTGGACCTGGACCGGCGGATCTCCGGGCTGAACGACTCCGACCTCATCATCGTGGCGGGCCGCCCCGGCATGGGCAAGTCCTCCCTGGCCATGAACATCGGGGTGGAGGCCGCCAAGCACTCGGGGAAAAGCGTGGCGGTGTTTTCCCTGGAAATGAGCAAGGCCCAGCTGGGGATGCGGCTGGTGGCCACCGAGGCGCTGATGGACAACAAGAAGCTGGCCAACGGGCGGATCACCGGGGAGGAGGAGTGGGGCCGGGTGGCCCTGGCGGTGGCGGAGCTGAGCCAGGCCAAGATGTACCTGGACGACGACGCCTCCCTGTCCGTGGCGGAGATCAACGCCAAGTGCCGCCGGATCGACGATCTGGGGCTGATCATCATCGACTACCTCCAGCTCATGACCTCCGCCGGGGGCCCGCCCAAGAGCAACGAGAACCGGCAGCAGATTGTGTCCGATATGTCCCGCGCCCTGAAGCTGATGGCCAAGGAGCTGAACGTGCCGGTGATCTGCGCCTCCCAGCTCTCCCGGGCCAACGAGAGCCGGAGCGCCGGCCAGCGCCGGCCCATGCTGTCCGACCTGCGGGAGTCCGGCGCCATCGAGCAGGACGCGGACATCGTCATGTTCATCCACCGGGAGAGCTACTATGACGACGACACGGAGAACCCCAACGTGGCGGAGTGCATTGTGGCGAAGAACCGCCACGGCGAGACGGGCACCGTCATGATGGAGTGGAGGCCGGAGTTCACCGTGTTCCGCAACCTGTCCTACCAGTACGATGACGAGGAGCTGTGATGGACGGCTTCCGGTTTGACCTGATCCCGGCGGGGAGCGGGGTGCTGTGCGCCCTGTCCGGCGGGGCGGACAGTATGTACCTGCTGTGCCGCCTGTTAGAGGGGCGGGAAAAGTGCGGCTGGACAGTCCACGCCGCCCACCTGAACCACGGCCTGCGCCCCGCCGCCCGGCGGGACGAGGATTTCGTCCGGGACTGGTGCAAAAAGCAGAACGTCCCGCTGCACACCCTCCGCGAGCATGTGGAGGAATACGCGTTCCGGAATAAACTCTCCGTAGAGGAGGCGGGGCGGGTTCTGCGCTACCGCTTCCTGGAGGAGACCGCCTGGGAGATCGGGGACGCGGAACACCCCTTCTTCGTGGCCACCGGCCACCACGCCGGGGACAACGCGGAGACCGTGCTGATGAACCTGATCCGCGGCTGCGGGCTCCACGGCCTGACGGGCATACCGGAACGCCGGGGGAGCGTCGTCCGGCCCATGCTGAACGTCACCCGGCGGGAGATTCTGGCGTATCTGGAGGAGCGCCACGTCCCCCATGTGGAGGACGAGACCAATGCCGACCCGGCCTACACCCGGAACAAGGTGCGGCTCCAGCTCCTGCCCCTGCTGGAGGAGCTGAACCCCCGGGCGGTGGAGCACATCCGCGCCGCCGCCGCCCGCCTGGGTGAGGACGAGGCGGAGCTGTCCCGGCAGGCGGCGGCTATCAGCGGCCAGGGCCTGGAGATCCCGCACGGGCTCGCCGTCAACGCGGACTTGCTGCGGGAGGCCCCCCGTCCCATCGCCCTGCGGGCCTGCGGGCAGCTGCTGGAGCGGGCGGGTTTGGGCGGCGAAGCCGTCCACCGGGAGGGGATGCTCTCCCTGGCTTTGGGGGACGACCCCTCAGCGGCCATGGACGTACCCGGCGGGCGGGTCTGGCGGCAGTACGGCCTGCTGGCCCTGTCCCCGGAACAAAAACCGCCTCCGCCCAGGCCCATGGAACTGACGGAAGGGCAGATCCTCTGGGGGGGCTGGGCCATCAGCTGCGGCCCGGCGGTGTGCCCGGAAAAGGCGTATCTGACCCCCCGCAATTTTTATCTGAAGCCGGACCGCTACGTGGTCCGCCCCCGGAAAGAGGGGGATAAGCTCACCCTGGGCAAGCGCCCCCCCAAGACGGTGAAGAAACTGCTGATGGAGGCCCGCGTCCCCGCCGGACAGCGGGAACAGGTGCCCGTGCTGGACAGCGGGGGGCGGGCGGCGGCCCTGGGGGGCTTCGGCCCGGACAAGGAGTTTCTGGCGGAGCCGGGACAACCGGCCCTCCATTTCATTTTAAAAGCAGAGGAGAATGAACATGATCCATCCAGACATTGAACAGGTGCTGTACACCGAGGAGCAGCTCAGAAGCCGCGTGCGGGAGGTGGGGGCCCAGATCACCGCCGACTACGCGGGCCGGGAACCCCTGCTGATCTCCGTCCTCCGGGGATCCTACATCTTCATGGCCGACCTGACCCGGGCCATCGGCCTGGACGTGACGGTGGACTTCATGGCGGTGTCCTCCTACGGGGCGGGCACCGCCAGCTCCGGCCAGGTGGAGATCAAAAAGGACCTGTCCGACTCCATCGAGGGCAAGGATTTGATCATCGTGGAGGACATCCTGGACTCCGGCAACACCCTGTACTACCTGATGGACGTGCTCCGGGCCCGGAAGCCCGCCTCCATCCGCATCTGCGCCCTCATGGACAAGCCGGAGCGCCGCGTCAAGCCCATCACCGCCGACTACGTGGGCTTCACCATCCCGGACGCCTTCATCGTGGGCTACGGCCTGGACTACGCGGAGAAGTACCGCAACCTGCCCTACGTGGGGGTTTTGAAGCCCTCGGTCTACGGCGAGTAAAGGGCGAAGCTCACGCCCAAAAAGGAGACAAACTATTTTGAAGCAGCCAAACAGAATTGTAAGCATCCTATTATATGTGGCCGTGCTGGTGGCCCTGCTGTGGGGGCTGTCCATCTTCACCGGGGCGGGCCGGGGCGGGGAGATCGCCTACTCCGCCGCGGTGGACTGCTTCCGCCGGGGGCAGGTGGCGGAGTTCGTGGTGGGCGGGGACGGCGTACTGACCATGAAGCTCACTGACGGCTCCTTGCGCCGCCACACCCTGTCCGATGTGGAGGGCTTCCGGCAGGAGTTCGGCCCCCTGTTTGAGGAACAGCGGGAGCAGGGCATCCTCAAGAGCTACGACTTCCGCCGGCCCTTTGAGACGCCGTTGTGGCTCATCGTGCTGGTGCCCTGTTTAGCGTCGGCGGCCCTGGCCCTGGGGCTGTGGGCGGTGCTGAACGCCCGGCAGCAGCAGTCCTCCCAGGGGGGCGGCGGCCCCGGCCCCAGCCGCTTCGGGCAGGCCCGGGCCGTGGAGGGCGGCAAGGACAGCAAGGTCACCTTCGCCGACGTGGCCGGGGCGGACGAGGAGAAGCAGGAGCTCCAGGAGCTGGTGGACTTCCTCAAGGAGCCCCAGAAGTTCATCGACCTGGGGGCCCGCATCCCCAAGGGGGTGCTGCTGGTGGGCCCGCCGGGCACCGGCAAGACCCTGCTGGCCCGTGCCGTGGCCGGGGAGGCGGGGGTGAAGTTCCTGTCCATCTCCGGCTCCGACTTCGTGGAGCTGTACGTGGGCGTGGGCGCCTCCCGTGTCCGGGATCTCTTTGACCAGGCCAAGCGGGACTGCCCCGCCATCGTGTTCATCGACGAGATCGACGCCGTGGGCCGCCAGCGGGGCACCGGCCTGGGCGGCGGCCACGACGAGCGGGAGCAGACGTTGAACCAGCTCCTGGTGGAGATGGACGGCTTCTCCGCCAACGAGGGGGTCATCGTGCTGGCGGCCACCAACCGGCAGGACATTCTGGATCCCGCCCTGCTGCGCCCCGGCCGGTTCGACCGGCAGGTGTTCGTGGGCCGGCCCGACATGAAGGGCCGGGAGGAGATCCTCCGGGTGCACACCCGGAAGAAGCCGTTGGCCGACGATGTGGACCTGAAGGAGATCGCCCGGGAGACCACCGGCTTCACCGGGGCGGATCTGGAGAACCTGATGAACGAGTCCGCCCTGCTGGCCGCCCGGAAGGACCAGCCCTATATCACCCTGGCCGATGTGCAGCAGTCCGTCATCAAGGTCATCGCCGGGCCGGAGAAGAAGAGCCGGGTGAAGCTGGCGGAGGACCGGCGCATCACCGCCTATCACGAGGCGGGCCACGCCGTGGTGAGCCACGCCCTGCCCACCCAGGACCCGGTGCAGCAGATCACCATCGTGCCCCGGGGGAGCGCGGCGGGCATGACCATCAACCGGCCCCAGGAGGACCGGGACCACGTGTCCCAGAAGCGGCTGGAGGAGACGCTGGCCACCTTCTTAGGGGGCCGCTGCGCCGAAGAGACGGCCCTGGGCTTCGTGTGCACGGGGGCGGTGAGCGACCTGGAGCGGGCCACCGCTATCGCCCGGGACATGGTGACGAAATACGGCATGAGCAACCGGCTGGGCCACACCGCCTTCGGGGCGGGCCACGACGAGGTGTTCATCGGCCGGTCCATGGCCCAGGCCAAACCCTACTCTGAGGAGACGGCGGCCCTCATCGACCGGGAGGTGAAGGCCCTGCTGGACGGGGCCTACGAGACCTGCCGGGACATATTGCGGCGGGATCGGGACAAATTAGAGATCGTGGCCCAGTACCTGCTGAAGCACGAGAGCATGGACGCCGCCCAGTTCCAGCTGGTGTACGACGATCCGGCGGCGCTGGACGCGGGGGAAGGATGAGCCATGGAAAGGGACAATCGGATGGATGAAAACTTAGAGGGCCTGCGGGACGGCCCAGCCCCGGAGGAGGGCCAGGAGGACACCGGCTCCAAGGCCCGCCGGGACGGCGCCGCCAGCCGGGATCTGTACCTGAACGTGCGGGTGCTGGTGGGGATGATGGCGGTATTCGTGCTGCTGTTCACCTTTGTGGCCCGGGTCATTGTGGTCAGCGGGCCGTCCATGGAGAGCACCCTCTGGGAGGGGGATCTGATTTTCGTCTGGTCCCTGGGGTACGAGCCGAAACAGGGCGACATCGTGGTGCTGACCCAGGAGCGGTACCAGGAGGACTCCATCATCAAGCGGGTCATCGCCACGGAGGGCCAGCGGGTGGACATCGACTACGGCACCGGCACGGTGTACGTGGATAACAAGGCCCTCACCGAGGACTATATCAACGAGCCTATGCGCCTGCCCAACTGGGGGGAGGGGGTCAACCACGTGACGGTGCCCGAGGGCTGCATTTTCGTCATGGGGGACAACCGCAACCACTCCGCCGACAGCCGCCATCCGGATATCGGCATCGTGGACAACCGCTGCGTCATCGGCCGGGGGCTGGCGGTGCTGTTCCCCTTCCACCACTGGCAGGGATTATGAGGTGTAAGCGATGAAAAACAGCGTATCCGGGCGGATGCCCTGGCTGATCTCCGCGGGGGGGGCGGCGCTGGCCGCGGCGCTCCTGCGGCGGTGGCAGCTGGCCTCCGCCTTTGAGCCGGAAACCGGCCTTGCCATACCGGGAGCCCAGGCCAGCGTGATCCTCACCTGCGTGGTGTTGATGGCGGGGGCCTGGTTTATCCTGCTGTCCCTGCACCAGCCGGTGACGAA
The DNA here is from genome assembly GCA_949451265.1 of uncultured Eubacteriales bacterium. The sequence continues at coordinate 8,453 of CASTQR010000028.1, forward strand.
AGGGCCCATGGCCCCCGGCCAGGCCCACCGCTGGGACATGGTGTTCCTGGACGCGGGGGACCCGGTATTCCCCATTTTGGAAGTGGCGGCGGCGCTGCTGGCGGTGCTGGCGGTGCCGGTGCTGTTCGTGGTGGGGGTGGGGCAGTTCCAGCTCTATCAGGCGGCGGTGGACGCCGGCGTCCAGCCCCCCAGCAACAACGGGATGCTCACCCTTGCCACGGCGGCGGGGGCGCTTTTGGCGGCATTGGGCCTGCTGCAAATGGGCCGGGACGGCCTGCGCCCCGGCAGAAGGGGCAAGGGGGGCTTTTCCGCCGCCCTGCCCGGGGTGGCGGGCTGCGTGTGGCTGATGGAGAGCTTCCGGGCCCACGCCGCCAACCCGGTGCGCTGGGACTACGCCCCCCAGCTCCTCGCCATCGTGCTGGGGATGGCCTTCTACATGGACTTCGCCGGCATGTCCGCCGGGGCGGCACGGCCCCGCCGCCTGCTGTGGCTGGCGGGGATGACGGCGATCCTGTCGGCGGCGTCCCTCGCGTCCACGCTTGCGGAGCTGTCCCTTGCCACCGGGGCGGGGGGCTCCCTGTGGTGCGCCGAGCTGGGGGATGTGCTGCTGCTGTTCTCCCAGACCCTGGCGGCGGCGGGGGTGCTGTGGCGGCTGCCCCCCAACCTGGAGAGCCAACCCAAATACCATCCCCCCCGGCCCGCCGGGGAGCAAAGCATACAGGAGGATACCGACCATGAATGACAAGAAGTTTTATATCACCACCCCGATTTACTACCCCTCCGGCAAGCTCCACATCGGCCACGCCTACTGCACCGTGGCCACCGACGCCATGGCCCGGTACAAGCGGCTGTGCGGGTACGACGTGATGTTCCTCACCGGCACCGATGAGCACGGCCAGAAGATCGAAAGCAAGGCCAAGGAGGCCGGGGTCACCCCCCAGGAATTTGTGGACAATATCGTGGCGGCCCCCGGCGGGGTGCTGGATCTGTGGAAGCTGATGAATATCAGCTACGACCGCTTTATCCGCACCACGGATGATTACCATGTGGAATCTATTCAGAAAATATTCCGGGCAATGTACGACAAGGGGGACATTTACAAGGGCGCCTACCAGGGCAAGTACTGCACCCCCTGCGAGTCCTTCTGGACGGAGAGCCAGCTGGTGGACGGCAAGTGCCCCGACTGCGGCCGGGAGGTTCACGACGCGGAGGAGGAGGCCTACTTCTTCCGGGCGTCCAAGTACGCCGGCCGCGTCCGGGATCTGCTGCTGAACACCGGCTTCCTGGAGCCCCGCTCCCGGGTGAACGAGATGGTGAACAACTTCATCGACTGCGAGGGGGGCTTGCAGGATCTCTGCGTGTCCCGCACCTCCTTCACCTGGGGGGTGCCCGTGGACTTCGACCCGGGCCACGTGGTGTACGTGTGGCTGGACGCCCTGTTTAACTATATGACCGCCTTGGGTTATCAAAACGATAAATATAACGACCTGGAGAGGTTCTGGCCCGCCGACGCCCATTTCGTGGGCAAGGAGATCGTCCGCTTCCACGCCATCTACTGGCCCGCCTTCCTCATGAGTATGGAGCTGCCCCTGCCCAAGAAGGTGTACGGCCACGGCTGGCTCAACTTCAACGGGGACAAGATGTCCAAGTCCAAGGGGAACGTGGTGGACCCCCACCTGCTGTCCCAGCGGTACGGGGTGGACGCCCTGCGGTTCTTCCTGCTGCGCTCCTTCCCCTTCGGGAGCGACGGGAACTTCACCAACGAGCTGCTGATCCAGACCATCAACAACGACCTGGCCAACGATCTGGGGAACCTGGTGAGCCGCACCGTGTCCATGGTGGAGAAGTACTTCGGCGGCGCCCTGCCGGAGGAGCAGGCCCGGAACATGGAGAAGGACGGGGAGCTGATCTCCGCCATCACCGGCCTCCGGGACAAATACGAGGAGCAGATGGAGAAATTCCAGTTCCAGAACGCCCTGGAGGAGATCTTCAAGGTGATCCAGCGGGCCAACAAGTATATCGATGAAAACGCCCCCTGGGTGCTGGCCCGGGACATGGAGGCCAACGGCCCCCGGCTGGCCTTTGTGATGTACCACCTGCTGGAGGCCCTGCGGGTGTGCGCCATCCTGCTGACCCCCTTCATGCCCCAGTCGGCGGAGGAGGTGCTGCGGCAGATTGGCGCGGACGCAGCCTGCTCCACCTGGGACAGCGCCGGGAGCTGGGGCGGCCTGCCCAAGGCCGTCACCGTCCGCCGGGGGGACAACCTGTTCCCCCGCATCGACCTGGAAAAGGAGCTGAAGGAATTGGACGCCATCATGGAGGAAGCCAAAAAGGCCGCCCTGCCCGACCTGGAGATCGAGCCGTTTATCGAGGAACAGGTGGATTTCGACACCTTCTGCAAGTCCGACTTCCGGGCGGTGAAGGTGAAGGCCTGCGAGAACGTGAAGAAGTCCGCCAAGCTGCTGCGCTTCACCCTGGACGACGGCACGGGGACGGACCGGCAGATCCTCTCCGGCATCGCCATGTACTACAAGCCGGAGGAGCTGGTGGGCAAGACCCTGGTGGCCATCGTGAACCTGCCTCCCCGGAAGATGATGGGGCTGGACAGCTGCGGTATGCTGATCTCCGCCGTCCACACCGAGCAGGGGGAGGAGCGGCTCCATCTGCTGATGGTGGACGACGCCATCCCCGCCGGGGCCAAGCTGTGCTGACGGAGGACGGTTCCCCATGGACAGCCGGCTGCTGAATATCCTCATTGATTCCTTCCCCAAAATCCTCATCCCCGGCCTGACCATGACCCTGCCCCTCACCGCCATCGCCTTCTCCATCGCCATGGTGATCGCGGTGGCGGCGGCGCTGGCCCAGTTCGCCAAGGTGCCGGTGATCACCCAGATCTGCCGGCTTTACATCTGGATCTTCCGGGGCACGCCTTTGCTGGTGCAGCTCTTTGTGGTGTTCTACGGCCTGCCCAAGGTTGGGATCACGATTTCCCCCTTCCCCGCCGCCGTGCTGGTGTTCTCCCTGAACGAGGGGGCCTACTGCGCGGAGACGGTCCGGGCCTCCCTGGAGGCGGTGCCCGCGGGACAGCTGGAGGCGGGGCTGTGCGCGGGGCTGAGCTATTTGCAGACCATGCGGCGGATCATCCTGCCCCAGGCCATGCGCACCGCTTTCCCGCCCCTGTCCAATTCCCTCATCGCCATGGTGAAGGACACGTCGCTGGCGGCGAATATCACGGTGGTGGAGATGTTCCGGGCCGCGGAGCAGATCAACGCCCGGGTGTACGAGCCGCTGGCCCTTTACATCGAGGTGGGGCTGATCTACCTGCTGTTTTCCACCGCGCTCACCTGGCTCCAGCGGTGGGGGGAGAAGAAGCTGGGCGCGTACGAGAACCGGGGGGTGTGAGCCGTGCTGCTGCAAGTGGAAAACGTGCGCAAGTCCTTCGGCGCGCTGGAGGTGCTGAAGGGCGTGAGCCTGTCGGTGGACCGGGGGGACGTGGTGGCCATACTCGGCCCCAGCGGGTCGGGGAAAACCACCCTCCTCCGGTGCGTCAACTTCCTGGAGCGGGCGGACGGGGGGACGCTCTCCTTTGATGGGGAGCGGTTCGACCTGGCACACACCCCGAAAAAGGACGCGGCCCGCCTGCGGAGGAAAACCGCCTTTGTGTTCCAGAGCTACAACCTGTTTTTGAACAAGACCGCCCTGGAAAATGTGGCGGAGGGGCTGATTATCGCCCGGAAAATTCCCAAGGCCGAGGCCCTGGACACCGCCCGCCATGCCCTGGACAAGGTGGGTATGCTGGACCGGGCGGATCACTACCCCAGCCAGCTCTCCGGCGGGCAGCAGCAGCGGGCCGCCATCGCCCGGGCCATCGCCGCCCGGCCGGAGATCATCTACTTTGACGAGCCCACCTCCGCCCTGGACCCGGAGCTCACCGGGGAGGTGCTGTCCGTCATGCGGCAGCTGGCGGACGAGGGCATGACCATGCTGGTGGTGACCCACGAGCTGGGCTTTGCCCGCACGGTGTCCAGCCACACGGTGTTTATGGAGCACGGCGTGGTGGTGGAGGCGGGGCCATCCCGCCAGATGTTTGACAGCCCCCGGGAGGAGCGGACAAAAGCCTTCCTCCAGACCGGGGCGTGACCTGATTTGACCATGAGATTAGGAGTGTTACCCATGAATTTCAAGCGTTTCGCCGCGGCGGTGTCCGCCTTTGCCGTGGTTTTACTGGGCCTGCTGCTGCTGGCGGGCTGCGCCCCCAAGGGGGAGGACAAGGGCGGCGATCTGCTGGCCAGCATACAGGCCAAGGGGGAGATCACCGTGGCCCTGGAGGGCACCTGGTCCCCCTGGGGCTACCACGACGAGTCAGGGGAGCTGGTGGGCTACGACGTGGAGGTGGCCCAGGCCATCGCGGACAAGCTGGGGGTGAAGGCGTCCTTCGTGGAGGGCGAGTTCAACGGCCTGCTGGCGGGGCTGGAGGCCGGGCGGTACGACATCATGGTGAATGGCGTGGAGATCGATGACGCCCGCCGGGAGAAGTACGACTTCTCCGCCCCCTACGCCTATAACCGCACGGTGGTGATCACCCGGGCCGACGATAATTCCATCCAGAAGATGGAGGACCTGAAGGGCAAGCTCACCGCCAACACCCTCCAGAGCACCTACGCGGCGGTGGGGGAGAAGTACGGCGCGGAGGTCACCGGGGTGGACGACTTCATCCAGACCATCGAGCTGCTGACCTCTGGGCGCATCGACGCCACCCTCAACGCCGACGTGAGTTTCAACGACTACATGGCCCAGCACCCGGACGCCCCCATCAAGATCGCCTGCACCGACCCGGACGCC
>CASTQR010000029.1 GCA_949451265.1 uncultured Eubacteriales bacterium
TCCGCCAGCTTGGCGGCGATGGGGTCGAAGTTCATATAGTACTCCCGGCGGTACTCCCACTCCTCGATGCCGTGGGTGGTGCGCAGGCGGAGCATCAGGTACTCGCTGCCCCGCTCCCGCTGGGGGATCTCGCTCATCTCGTCCAGGATCTGCTCCTCCCCCTGGACGCCCCGGATATACCGCTCCAGATCCCGGACGAAGGAGTACCGGCAGCCGCCGAAGTCGGAGTGGGCCGCCGCCCCGATGCCGATATAGGGCCGGCCCATCCAGTATTTCAGGTTGTGCCGGGACTGGTAGCCCGTCTTGGAGAAGTTGGACACCTCGTACTGCTCGTAGCCCGCCTCCGCCAGCCGGGCCACCGTCCACAGGTAGCGGGAAGCCTGTTCGTCGTCGTCGGGCAGGCGCTCCCCGCGGGCCACCCGCTGGCCCAGGGGGGTACCCTCCTCCACCGTCAGGCCGTAGCAGGACAGGTGCTCCGGGGACAGGGACAGGGCCGCCTCCACGGATTTCTTCCAGCTCTCCTCCGTCTGCCCCGGCAGGCCGTAGATCAGATCCAGGTTCAGGTTCTTGATCTTGGCCGCCCGGGCCGCCTTCACCGCCTCCTCCGTCTGGGCAAAGGTGTGGGGGCGGTGGACGCTCACCAGCTCGCAGTCGCAGGCGGACTGCATCCCCATGGACAGGCGGTTCACCCCGGCCCGGCGCAGCCGCCGGAGGGCTTTCAGATCCACGCTGTCCGGGTTGGCCTCCAGGGTGATCTCCACGTCCTTGGAGAGGGTGAACTTCTTCCGCACCGTGCTTAACAGCTCCAGCAAACGCTTCTCCCCGTACCAGGTGGGGGTGCCGCCGCCGATGTAGACGCTGTTCACCACCTGCTTTTTGGCCCGGGGCGCGGTCTCTATGATGTGCCGCAGCAGCGCCTTCTGATAGTCGTCCATCCGGTCGTCCTGCCCCGCCAGGGAGTAGAAGTCGCAGTAATCGCATTTGCTGCGGCAGAATGGAATGTGCAGGTACAGGCCCAACGTGTTTCCCATAAAGGTCCCCCTTTGCTGGCCGAACAAGCTGTTTGCGGTTATTATACTCCTTTTTCCCGGACGATTCAATCCCCATGTTTCGCCAGGATCCCCCTTAATCTAATTTTAAGAATTAGATTTCATAGTTTTAGTCTTGACGTTTCGTGGAGAACGGGATATAATAGGCGTTAGAAAGGCAGGTGCTTGGCATGGAGCAAGCGTTATATCATATCCCCTATGACGGCGTTCCCCGCCGCCGGGAGCGGCCCACGGAGAAGGGCCGGAACCCCTACGACGGGCTGCGGCCCTGGTCGGCCATCACCCATGGAGTGGGGGCGGCGCTGTCCGTTATTGCCACGGCGGTGCTGCTGGCGGGCGCGGCCCTGGGGGGCGGAGACGTGTGGAAGATCGTGTCCTTTGCCATCTACGGGCTGTCCATGACTGGGCTGTATACCGCCTCCACCCTGTACCACTGTGTGAATACCACCGTGGAGGGGCGGATCGCCCTGCGGAAATTTGATCACACCTCCATCTATTTCCTCATTGCCGGATCCTATACGCCGGTGTGCTTGATCGCCCTGCGGGGGCCCTGGGGCTGGTCGCTGTTCGGGGTGATCTGGGCGCTGGCGATTGCGGGACTGGTGATGAGCGTGGCCTGGATCGACTGCCCCCGGGTGGTCACCTCCACCATCTATATCGCCATGGGCTGGCTGGCGGTATTCGCCATTTACCCGCTGTGGCAGGCCCTGGGCTGGCGTGGGGTGGCGTGGCTGCTGGCGGGCGGCGTGCTGTATACCATCGGCGGCGTGCTGTACGCTCTCAAGTGGCCGGGGCGGGACAACCCCCGATTTGGGTGCCACGAGGTGTTCCATGTGTTTATTGTGCTGGGGTCGGCAGCCCATTTTGTGATGATGTACCGGGTGCTGCTGCCGCTGTGAACGGGAAAGCGCCCGTCCGGAACGTGAGCGGGGTAGATAAAGAAGTTTTCAGTTTCAGAAGGGACCGCCGCATGATGCCTTGCGTCATGCGGCGGTCCTTTTGCTGTATCTGCTGAATTCCGGGGGCTTAGGGGCGTCAGCCACCAGCAAGCCGCGCCGGCATATACCGGGGCACTCCTTGCCGCTGCTATCGACACCGATACCCATTATTCGACAAACGTTTTATTGCTTCTCCATCCCACAAGGGCAGGCGCTTTCCGCAATCTGCCGCTCTCGCGTCACCGCGGAATAGAACCCGTATCCGCCTGAAAGATGCGCGCAGGAAAACCCATACTGAGTCAAAATACGGCAGGCCAGATAACTGCGCAGGCCAGACTGACAGACAACATACACGGGCTTCTCCGCATCCAATTCAGCCAAGTGCTCCCGCAAATTGTCCAGGGGTATATTTGGGAAGCCGTCTAAATGCCCCCTCAGGTATTCTTCTTTTGTGCGGACATCCAGCAAGGCCACGCTGCCATCCCTGGGCAGGGCATCTATTTCGTTCCAGTGGAACTGCCGCACTTTGCCGCGTTCCAGATTCTCAATTATGAACCCTGCCATATTAACCGGGTCTTTCGCCGAAGAATACGGCGGCGCGTAGGCAAGATCAAGCTCTGTGAGCTGAAGCGCCGTAAGGCCGGCGCGGATGGCAGCTGCCAGCACATCAATTCGTTTATCCACTCCCTCCCGGCCTACAATCTGCGCCCCCAACAGACGAAGGGTTTCTTTTTCATACAGCACCTTCATCACCATAGACTGCGCGCCGGGATAGTAAGCGGCATGGGAAGCCGGGGAAAGCACAACTTTGTCGTAGGCAATCCCCGCTGCCTGCGCCGCCTTTTCGTTGACGCCGGTGGAGGCTGCGGTCAGATCAAAGAGCTTGAGGACAGAGGAGCCCTGCGAGCCGGTAAAACGGCTGTGTTCTCCGCAAATATTATCAGCGGCAATGCGGCCCTGTTTGTTGGCGGGGCCCGCCAAAGAGATCAGAGCCTTCTGATTGGTTACAAAGTGCGTCACCTCCACGGCGTCGCCAACTGCGTAAATGTCCGGCTCGGAGGTTTCCATACGGTCATTTACGGCAATGCTGCCGCGTATGCCCAGCTTAAGTCCGGCGTCCTTTGCCAGCTTGGTGTCCGGCGTCACGCCAATGGCCAGCAGTACCATGTCGGACCGCAGCGGTTCGGAGGCTTCCAGCAGTGTCAGCACCCCGCCGCCCTCTGAGCGAAAGCCGGTGACAGTCTCACCCAGGCGCAGCGTTACGCCGCGGGCGCGCATCTGCCCGTGAACAAAGGCCGCCATATCCGCGTCCAGCGGCGCTAATAGCTGTTTCAGACTCTGCACAACGGTGACGGAAACCCCCAGTTCCGCAAGATTTTCCGCCATTTCCAGCCCAATAAAACCGCCGCCGGCCAAAACCGCGGTTTTGGGTTTTTCTCTTTCGACAAAGCGGCGGATGAGAAGCGTATCCTCCACCGTCCGCAGGGTGAAAACGCGCTCGCTGTCTATGCCGGAGAGCATTGGAACAGTGGGCTTCGCACCAGGGGAAAGCAGGAGCTTATCATAGGTTTCCGTATAGGATTTCCCGCTGTCCAGATCGCGAACGGCAAGCGTCTTTTGTACGGGATCAATCGCCGTTACCTCATGGCGCACCCGCACATCAATGTGAAAGCGGTTCCAGAAGCTTCGGGGCGTTTGCAATGTCAGCTCCTCCGAACTTTCAATCGTGCCGCCGACGTAATAGGGCAGGCCGCAGTTCGCGTAGGAAACATAACCGCTGCGTTCGATCATCACAATCTGCGCCGTTTCATCCAGACGGCGGATGCGGGCGGCGGCGGACGCTCCGCCTGCCACGCCGCCAACGATTACTACCTTCATCCCGCGCCCTCCACAATTGCGATGATCTCCGGCTTTGTCCGAAACCCAACGGACTTGGCCACAGGTTTCCCCTCCTTGAAAAGTACCAGCATGGGAATCGCGGACACCTGAAACCGCGCCGCAAGTTCCATCTGATCATTCACGTTGACCTTGCCGACCTTGAGTTTGCCGTCATACGCTTCGGCAATCTCGCCCAGCACCGGAGCAAGCATTTTACACGGGCCGCACCAGTCCGCGAAAAAGTCCACCAGTACCGGCGTGCGGGAGTGAAGCACCTCGTTTTCAAAATTGCTGGCAGTAATGTTCATTTCAGCCATAAAAAGGCTCCTTTCTTTATGTATTGTTATTCTCTGTTTTTCAGTTTGCATATTCCCTGGGTCATGGTTCCCATCGGGCAGAACGCGCACCATGTCCGGGGTTTGTAGAGCGCCATGACGATGAGGCCCAGTAAAAGCGAGGTCAGCATCAAGCTGTAAAGACCGAAGCTGAATTGCGCCGCCCAATCAGCCACTGTTCCAGCAGTGTAGGTCCAGCCCCACGGCACGCGGAACGTCCAGAACAGCTTGATGGCTTCCTGAAGCGATGCTGTGCCCGCGCCCACCAGATAGGTTTGGAATACCATATTGCCAAACATGGTCAAAAAGAAGATCAGGAACCCATAGCGGAACCATTGGGAGGACATCCAGCGGGGCGTTGGTTTGCAGCGGGAGCATTTCAGATCACCGCCCAGCTTACTGAACAGCTGCCCCCGCCCGCATAGATGGTTGCAGAAGAACTTGTTCCCCCCGAAAACGGCAACAGCTAACGGCAGAAAAAAATCGATCATGCCCAGCCACGCAAAGAGGATATTGAAAAAACCGAGGGCAAAGTAAAGGATCGACCAAATCCACAGGTAGTCGTACCAATGCTTCTTTTTCATGCCTCCGCCCTCTCTTTCACCTCAATACAGCCCACCGGACAGAGCTTCGCGCACTTCCCGCAGCCTACGCAGCGTTCCGTTTCCACCATGGCATAACAGCCACGATGTACCTTGACTGCCCCCAGCGGACAGATATTTTCACACACGCCGCAGGCGGCGCACCGCTTCTGATCCACAGCGGCCATACGTTTTGACAGCATACCGCACCTCCCTTAATTTCCCAGAGACTTGTAATAGAGCATGCAATGGCAGAATCCCTCGTAAGCGGGATCGTCAATTTGCTCTTTGAATTCCCGGCACATACACTTCGTTTCCTCTGTGCGCTCCGGCCGGCAGGGACAGTAGCCGCCCGTCTGCTTCAGCCCTTCGCGGATAGTATTGACAACCTCCTGGTCGGGATTGAGTGAGATTTTCATCATCTGCGCCCCTTTCCGATTTGATAGTTCTATGATACCATGCGGCGGAGCCGCTTTCCGTGACGAGGTCACAATAGGAACCCCCGGCGAAGCCGGGGGTTCTTCCTGCACGGGCAAGGCCCTCTGTTGTTAGCCAGCGCGTCACGCCGCGCAAATACGGTCTGACAGCCGCGAGAGTTCTACTGCCTGCCGCCCGTAAACGGGCTCAGTAATTTCCCATCGTCAGTTGTTCCCCTGCCCTGTCCTCCTCCAGTTGGCGCTTGATGTATTCCGCTATCCTGTTCGCATTCTTCCCCGCTGTGTCCACATACTACCCCCTGCACCAGAACTCCCGGTTCTGGTACTTATACCGCAGTTCTGGGAACTTCTCATAGATCATCAGGCTGTTCTTTCCCTTCAGGTATCCCATGAAACTCGATACCGCTACCCCTGGCCACACTGAGTATCTGACGGTGACGGAACAGACGCCCCCGGACGGCTATGTGAAGTCCACCCGCGTGGAAACGGTGGAGTGGGACGGCACCAAGGATGTTCTTATCACCTGGGAGAACGTGCGGGACATCAAGCAGGAAATCCAAACGCTGACCGCAACCGTGGACGCCGCCAAACTGGAGCTTGAACAGCATTTAGCAAACTCGGATTTGGAACAGCAGGAGTATGAAAAAATCAAAGACTGGGCCGATTTATACGATACCTGCACATTCGCCGCAAAAAAGATGATCGTATCTCAGTTTATCAAGTCCGTCTATGTTCATCGGGACTACACGCTGGAAATCGAGTTCAATGTTTCCTTTGAGGACTTTAAGACGATGGCTACCGAATGTGAAGAACAGGGCAAGAATAAACAGCCTCTTGTGTATGTCACAGCATAAAAAGGCAGACTTGCAAATGCAAGTCTGCCTCTGGTGGACGATATGGGGATCGAACCCACGACCTCAGCGTTGCGAACGCTGCGCTCTCCCAGCTGAGCTAATCGCCCGTATGGGTGGCACCTGAGTTACGTGCCACATTTTGTAGAATTAACTTTTTTGTGATGTGAACCGAATGGCAACCATCCGAGTTACGCCCCCGAAACGTGGGGCATATAACTGGCCCGCTCGCTCTCCCAGCTGAGCTACGAGCCCATATTTCATTTTGTGAGAACCACAACGGCTATATTATACCAGAAAAAAATGATTTGTAAAGGGGTAACCTTCATTTCCCCCCGATATTTTTTCCATGGGGGCGGACGCTGTCCAAGCGCCCGTCCCCGCCCTTTCCTCCTCAGCCCCTGCCCTTCCCCTGGGTGACGGCTTCCGGGGTGTTGGCATAGTCCCACTGGTGGCCTTTCGCCATCTCGTCGCTGGTCAGGTTAAAGTAATCCCAATCCTTCTCCCGGCCGCTGGATGTCCCCTGCTCCCGGTAATTGGCGTCCCAGGTCACATCCACACAGTACCAGTTCCCATCCAGCCGCACCATGTTCCAAGCATGATCGCCCGAACCGCTGAAGGTCGCCCCCACCACCGTGATACACTCCACACCGGCCAGGTCGCACAGCAGCTGGAAGGTGGCGGCATAGCCCAAGCACACCGCCCTCTGGTCCACCAGCCCCCCATAGGGCGTATAGGATTCCCTGGGCGTCTCCGCCATCACGTCCTGATGCGTCCAGTCATAGTCCACTTCATTTACGATCCATTCATAGATGGCCGTTTCCTTTTCCAACGCGCCCATGCCGCCCTTGAGGAGCTTGTCCAGCACCTTTTCCGCCGCGCTGTAAATGTCTTTATCATAATCAGACAACCCTGCCGGATCGCCCTTCTCCCAGGCAGCACGGATGGCGGCGGTGTCGTAGAGGCTCATATCCTCCTCGTTGGGCGGATTGAACTCCGCCCGGTCCGGGTAGGCGGGATCCGGCTCATAGCCCGGAGATGGGTCATCCTCAAAATGGCGCCCGGAGCTCCAAAGGGCCTGCGCCCCCCCACCCGTCAGATCCTCCCCCAACGCGGATGCGGTTCCCTGGGGGTCCGCGCCGACCACCAAGATGACGTAGTTGGTTCCCATCGGTGTCCAGGCGTCGGCCTGGTACAGCAGCTTGGCCTGGGCAGGGAAGCGGGCATACGCCTCCTCCCTGGCGTCCAGATACCGGCTCAGCTGCGAGATGGCAACCGTCCTCACCCTATCGTCCCGGATCTGCAGGAGGGCAAGCTCAAAGGCGGAGCCGTCCTTTCCCCGGGCAATGGCGGCCTCCTCCCATCCGCCATCATCCAGGCCGTATTCCCCCTGGATGACGGCGTTCAGCCTGTCCGTTTCGCCGCTGTTAATGCGCTCCAAATCGGACACGTCGTCCCCAAAGGACGCGCAGGTGTCCAGCATCCGCTCCATCAGCGCGTCTATGCTGTCGTCAACGGGGGCGGTTCCCCCCTCCCCGCTGAGGGCTTGCCGGAACGCCTTCTCCGCAGCCGCCGTATCGGGGCAGATGAACAGGCCCACAAATTCGTCCACCTGGCAGACCTGCCCTCTCCCGGCCAAGTCCGCCTGCTCGGGGGCATAGCCAGCGAAGTCCCCCATTCGGGCGAAGCGGTAGTCCCCCAGCGCGTTGGCAGCGCGGGCGGCGGCGCTCTCGTCCTCCATCCGCAGCACCGCCAGCTCAAAGGCGGACGCCCCCATGCCCCGGATCACCGCCGCGTCTTTCCACGGATTCTGGAGGCTGTAGGCGTTCTCCAGATAGGCGGACAGGAACTCCGCCCCGTCCTCATCGGCGGTCAGGTACTCCACATCCCCAGAACCCTTGTCAAAGCCGCAGTTCGGGAACACCGCGTTCACCAAGTCCAACGCCGCCGGCCCCTCGGGTTCCGCAGGCGGCTCCGTCACAGCGGGCCCCACGGAGCCCTCCGGCGGCTCCGTCCCGGCGGCGGGCTCCTGCCGGCACCCCGCCAGCAGCCCCAGCAGCAAAGCGGCGGACAGCAGCAGCGAACCAATCCTTTTCATCGCAAACAGCCCCTTCAAGAGATTTCAAAACAACGGGGGCCCGCCGCCGGCAGGCCCCCCGTCCCTCATTTTTCGTGGAGATAGCTTTTCAGTAGCACCTGCAACAGCTCGTCCCGGTCCAGCTGTCGGATCAGCGTGCGGGCGTTGTTGTGGTTGGTGATGTAGGTGGGATCCTCGCTGAGGATATAGCCCACAATCTGGTTGATGGGGTTATAGCCCTTCTCCTGGAGGGAATTGTAGACGGAGGACAGGATCATGCGGATCTCCTGGTCCTTGTCAATGCTGACGCTGAATTTGCGTGTGTAGTCGATGTCGCTCATAGGGCGCACCCCCTTTTTCTTGTTACTGCTATTTTAGCCTACAACGGGCCGGTTGTAAAGAGGAAATCAAAAAATTTACAAGGGAATCCCCTTATGAAAATTCTGTAAAACCTCTCCCCCTGTGTGGCCCAAAGGGATTGACGAACGGGCCCGGGGGTGTTAAGATAGGACTGTCCGACATAATTCGAGCCCACCATTGAAGGAGGAATCCCAGCATGGCTTCCAGGCCCTCTCCCAACAGTCTGATCCACTGCGCCGTCTGCGGCGAGGATTATAGCGCCACCTATAAACGCTGCCCCTTCTGCGGGGCGAAGAACGCCCCCTCCGCCTCCCCCAATCCCCCCCGGAGGGCCCCGGCCCCCCCGCCCGTGTACGACGACGAGCCGGAGCCCGCGCCCTCCCGCCGCGCCCCCGCCGACCCGGACGACACCTACGTGTTCGACGGGCAGGATCTCTTTGACGAGGATCCCGAGGAGGACTACCGCCTCGTCCGTCCCAAGGGCGGCAAGCGTCTGGCGGAGAAGCCCTCCTCCAACCCCTTCGCGGAGGCCCAGATCAATTGGCCCCGGATGATCACCTTCCTGTGCACCCTGATCATCATCGTGGCGGCCCTGATTATCATCTTCACCGTGGTCTATCCTCAGATCCGGGACGGCAAGAACCCCGGTGCCAACGCCACCGAACAGCCCACCGTCCCCGTCTCCACCGACCCGGTGAACCAGCCCACCCAGCCCGTGGATCCCAACGTCACTGCTCCCGTGGGCGACATCACCAATCCCCCAGTGGATCCCAATGTGACCAATCCCCCCCAGGTGGGGGACGACGAGCCCACCGGCCTGACCCTGAACACCTACGATTTCACCATCTACCCCGACAGCGCCCCGGTGACCATCAAGCCCACCGTCGCCCCCGCCGGCTGGAACGGCACCGTTACCTTTGAGTCCAGCGATCCCAGCTACGCCACGGTGAGCGCCTCCGGCGTCGTCACCCACGCCAGGCCCGACATGGTGGGCGGCGTCCACGGCATCGTGATCAAGGTCCAGGCGGGTACCCTGACCGCCACCTGCAAGGTCTTTGTGGCCGGGGCCAAGACCTCCGAGTCCGCGCCCCCCGCCCAGACCGATCCCCCCGTGGATCCCACCCAGGCGCCCCCCTCCGGCGGCAATGTGACCGTGGGTGCCCGGGGCACCATCATGAACGCGGAGGGCGGCCTGCGGGTGCGCTCCGGCCCGGGCACCACCTACGCCCCCATTGCCTCTATCACCAACGGCACCACCATCACCGTGCTGGCCGAGGCGGGGGACGGCTGGTATCAGATCAATTTCCCCGGCGCGGGCGGTGCCGCCACCGTTGGCTACATCCGGGGCGAGTACATCTCCACCAACTGATTCACAAACGCGGGAGCGCCGCCCGGACGGGCGGCGCTCTTACTATAAGGAGGCATCCGATATGCTGATGGTTGAACGCCCCAGCGTCATGAACCTGGAAAACGCCATGCGGGGGGCCCGGAACCCCATGAACAGCTGGGCCCGCTCGGACAGCGCCTATACCCCGGACGGACAGTACGCCCTGGGCCCCAACGACCTGGATCTGGCCTGCCGCCTGTGCGCCGCGGGCTGCGACCACCGGAAATTCCTCCGGCAGATCTTTGTGTCCCTGGATATCACCGCCCCCCTGTACTGGTGGAAGGAATTCGACACCTATAAGGTGGGCACCGTGGCCAACTCCACCTCCACCATGCACAAGCTCCACGCAAAGCCCCTGGAGCTGTCCGACTTCTCCACCGACCACCTGACCCCTACTTCTCTGGAAGCGTTCCGGCAGTATGTGGATTATATCGAGACGGTGCGCCGGCGGTACGTGTCGGGCAAGGACAAAACCGACTGGTACGACCTGATCCAGCTTCTCCCCTCCAGCTACCACCAGATGCGCACGGTGACGCTGAACTATGAGGTGCTGGCCAACATCTACTTCGCCCGCCGGAACCACAAGCTGGACGAGTGGCACACCTTCTGCGGTGAGATCCTGGCCCTGCCCTACGCCCGGGAACTGCTGGGCGCCGCCGGCGGGGAGGCCATCCCATAAACAAACGTACCCCCCGGCTTGCCGCCGGGGGGCGTTCCTCTGTTAAAGGCCCAGCCAGCCTTGCAGCTCCGCCAGATCCTCCGCGATGTGCACATGGGGGTAATCCCGGAAGGCCGCCCTGGGGGTGGTGCCGTTCAGCACCGCGCAGAAATCGCAGCCCCCCGCCTGGGCGGTGGCGGCGTCGATCACCGTGTCCCCGCAGAACAGCGCCTGCCCCGGCTCCAGCCCGAACCGGGCCAGGGCGAAGTTCAGCCCCTCCGGGTCAGGCTTCACCCTGGACACCTCGTCCCAGCCGATGATCAGCTCCACCAGCTCCAGCCGGCCCTGGTGGGCCAAAATCTGCCGGATGGTATCTCCCGGCTTGGTGGACACGATGGCGGTATGTACCCCCGCCCCCTTCAGGGCGGACAGCAGCTCCGCCGCCCCCGGCAGCAGCCGGGTGCCTTTGATCATCAGCTCCCGCCCAGGCCCGTGGGCCTCGGTGCCTACGGTGATGTGGAATTGGTGGGCAAACGCCGCCTGCCGCGCAGGGTCTGCGTCCCCGGCGAGGTGGGTGAAGCCGTTCTCCAGCGTCATACCCACCGTGGTACGCACCTGCTCCACCGTAGGGGGCTCCAGCCCCAGGGCCTGGAACCCCAGCCGGTATCCCTCGGCGATGGCGGCGGTGGAGTCCCCCAGCGTGTAGTCGAAGTCGAAAAAGATGCCCTGATAGTCCATATGATCCCCTGCTTTCCTGTTTCTTTGGGGTATCATACCACAAACCGCCCCGGCTTTCAACCTTCCGCCTGCTCCAGCAGGTTGGCCGCCCCGTACCGCAGGCAGCGGTACAGCCGCTGCCGCCCCCGCTTCAGCGTCCGGGACACGGTGGACTTGTTTACCCCCAGCTCCTTGGCGATAGCCTCCATACTCATGTTCCGCCCGTAGTAGAGGATCATGTACTCCCGCTGGCGGGGGGTCACGTCCTGCCGCAGGGCGTGGGTCAGGTTCCGCTTCAGGCGGTTGATCTGATCCCGGTTATCGTTGGCCATCAGCTCGGTATAGACCCTCAGATCCGCCAGGCCGAAGCCGTTCTCATAAGAAACTGTCCGCATTGTGTTACCTCCTTCTGTGATCCACCGGGCCTGTCCCCCGCCGGGGGGTGAATTTCCGGTAATAGCCGTTCAGGTGCCGGGCCACCTCCCGAACGTCCCGGTACATGGCCCGCAGCGGCCGCAGCCGCCGGTCCAGCTGGATCCGGCGGGGCCCGTCCCCGGCCTCCCGCATGGCCCGCTCCAGCTCGGAGATCCTCCCCCGCAGCATGGCCGCCGTCTGTTCGTATTCCAGCGAAAGCTCATAGAGCGTCATAGCGCCCCCCTCCTATCCTCTCCTGCCTCCCGGCCCACCCGCCGCAGCCGGTGGGCAAAACGCTGCCGCGCGTACCGGCCGATGCAATCCTCACACACCGCCCAGCCGTCCAGCGCGAAATAGGGGTCGCCGGGGTACAGCTCCCCCCGGCACAGCCGGCACCGGATGATCCGCCCCGGCCCGTCCGCCCCATTTTGCGATCCGTTTTTGAAAAAAACTGTTGACAAATTTCCCTCCCACTGCTATAATAAGTTTCGTTGTGAACGCGGAAGCCTTACCGTGCTGGTGTAGCTCAGCTGGTAGAGCAGCTGATTTGTAATCAGCAGGTCGGGGGTTCGAATCCGTCCACCAGCTCCACCTTTTTCTTTACAACTTCATATGGAGGAGTACCCAAGTGGCCAAAGGGGACAGACTGTAAATCTGCTGGCTTCGCCTTCGATGGTTCGAATCCATCCTCCTCCACCAGCTCAGAAATTCCCACCACCGTTCCGTTTCCGCCTTCGGCGAAAACTGCACTCTGGTGGGAATTTCTTCGCTTCCATCCGCGACCCGCTGCGCTGGGCTCGCGGATGGGGGGCCGCCCTGCTGGCGGCGCTTGCCGGGCTTCTCCCGGATTTTTTGTTTGGATAGGCGACGCTGGGCATTGGATGCCCTGCCCCCGTCTTTCAGGTATGCTTCCTTGCCCCTCCTCTCCCCACAAAGCCTGAAGGGCGGCTTTGCGGGGGCCCCAGGCTGGAGTTCCACCACCGTTCCGGTCTTGCCTCACTCCTCTCCTTGGCGTATCCCATTGCGATCCTCCTTTTGTTCGAATTTAAAACAATTGTTCGATTTCATCCCCTACTTTACCACCCGCCGTCCCCAAAGTCAAGGATTGGAGGGCGGATTTTTTTCGCCAATTTTTCAAAATACCCCGAAAAAAGGGACACCCTGTCCGGGCCGGGTTGCACGCCGCCCCGTCCGGCGTCAAGTTTTTCCGGGGATTTTCACATTCCCTGTTGACGCTGGGCCCGTCCGGGTAGTATATTGGAAAAAACAAAATACAGGAGGCTTTCGTATGAAAAAGAAAACTGTCGGACTGCTGGGCCTCGCCGCGGCGGGGGCCGGGGCGGCGGGCGGCTGGGCTGCCCTGGGCAATTACCTCTACAACCGGG
>CASTQR010000030.1 GCA_949451265.1 uncultured Eubacteriales bacterium
GGGTCTTGATGTTCAGCTTGGCGCAGTCGTCGAAAAAGGCGTCGGTGTAGAATTTGGCGATGTCCATGACCGACTTGTTCTCCCGCTTGGCCCCCTTGAGCATCTTGTCCTCGCCGGTGTCCGCGTCCGACGCCAGATGGCCCACGTCGGTGATATTCATCACCCGGTTCACGTCGTAGCCCTCGTAGCGCAGGAACTTCTCCAGCACGTCCTCCATGATGTAGGAACGCAGGTTGCCGATGTGGGCGAAGTGGTAGACAGTGGGGCCGCAGGTGTACATCTCCACCCGGCCGGGGGTGTGGGTGCGGAATTCCTCCTTTTTATGGGTGGCGGAATTGTAAAGATACATGATTTTTTCCTCCGTTTCAGGTTTTATCTTCCTGGGTACATGAGGTACAGGCATTCCGCCGTCCCTCGATATGGCACTGGTCCATCAGCTTTTCCAAAGCCTCCAGACGGTGGTCCAGGGCGGCGATGCGCTCCTGGGTGGGGCTTTTCACGCTGGTCTGGTCCACCTCGTCGGCGTAGTGGGTGGACCGCCCCGCGATCTTTACGATCTGCGCCGGAATGCCCACGGCGGTGGCGTCGGGCGGCACCTCGCTGAGCACCACCGCGTTGGCGGCGATGCGGGAATTGTCCCCCACCTTGAAGGGGCCCAGCACCTTGGCCCCGGTGGAGATGAGCACGTTGTTGCCGATGGTGGGGTGGCGCTTGCCCTGGTCCTTGCCGGTGCCGCCCAGGGTGACGCCGTGGTAGATCAGGCAGTCGTCCCCCACCTCGGCGGTCTCGCCGATGACAATGCCCATGCCGTGGTCGATGACCAGGCGGCGGCCGATCTTCGCGCCGGGGTGTATCTCAATGCCTGTCCAGAACCGGCTCCACTGGGACACGAACCGGGCCAGGAATTTCAGATTGTGACAGTACAGGAAGTGAGCCAGTCTGTGGTAAAGGGTGGCGTGTACGCCCGGATACAGCAAGAAAATTTCCAGCCTGCTCCGGGCCGCCGGGTCCCGGGCCTGATAGGCCCGCAGCGTCTCGCCCAATCGGGTCATAAAAAAAGCTCCTCCTTGTCCATATAAAAACAAAAGCCCCTCACGCCTGATGGCATGAGAGGCGGCAAAACCGCGGTTCCACTCTCGTTTGTTACTCATGGCCGTAACGTGGCCGGACGGAGGGCGCCGAAAGTCCCCCACGCTCCCGCTCGCATTTCGTCCGGAGCTTTCCCGAGGGCCGCTTTCAGCCAAGGGCGGCCCCTCTCTGGCGGTTCCAAACCGGACTACTTCCCGCGTTCATCGCGATATTTGGTTTTCATACCGTTCCAGTATATTACCACAGGGGAGGAAAGGTGTCAAGCGGAACGGGCGGTTTTTGACAGGCGGAACGGGGGTGTTCCGACACTTTGTTCCGGGGTGGGAATGCCCCTTGCCTTATTGCACAAAGTCAGGTATAATATTATATTGCATTATTGTAACTATCATCATGAGCTTGAGAAGGGAGAATAACATGGATCAGAGATTAGCGCCCCTGTTCACCCCGTGGAAAATCGGAAACTGCGAGATCAAAAACCGCGTCGTGCTCACCTCTATGGGCGGCACGGACCTGTTCGGCTGGATGGAGAAAAACCACTTTGACCAGGCCGGGGCCAGGTTCATCCTGGAAGTGGCCAAAAACAACGTGGGGTTGGTGCTCCCCGGCTGCCAGCCGGTGTACAACCCCATGTTCGGCCAGTGGCTGCACAAGAACAAAAAGATGTACCAGGATCTGGCGGCCTGGATGCCTGAGTTCCACAAGACCGGGGCAAAGCTGTTCATCCAGCTCACGGCGGGGTTCGGCCGGTCCTTCACCATCAGTTCCATGATGGAGACGCTGTACACCAACCCCATCCTCCGCGCCGCCTCCAAGCCCTTCATGGACCTGGACAAGATCACCGCCTCCGCCAGCCCCGCCCCCAACCGCTGGTCGGACAAGGTGCCCTCCCGGGAGCTGCGGGTGGAGGAGATTCAGGAGTATGTGGACGCCTTCGCCCAGACCGCCAAGCTCCTTCAGGACGCCGGGGTGGACGGGGTGGAGATCCATGCCGTCCACGAGGGCTACCTGCTGGACCAGTTCACCCTGAAATACGTCAATAAACGCACCGACCAGTACGGCGGCTCCTTTGAGAACCGCTACCGCTTCCCGGTGGAGATCGTCCAGGCCATCAAGGCCGCCTGCGGTAAGGATTTCCCCGTCTCCCTGCGGTACAGCGTGGTGTCCAAGACCAAGGGTTTCCGCCAGGGGGCCCTCCCCGGCGAGGACTACGTGGAAGTGGGCCGCGATATGGAAGAGTCCGAGCGGGCCGCCAAATACCTCCAGGACGCGGGGTACGACATGCTCAACTGCGACAACGGCACCTACGACGCCTGGTACTGGGCCCATCCCCCCATCTACATGCCGGAGAACTGCAATCTGGCCGACGTGGAGCACATCAAGCGTTTTGTGGACATCCCGGTGGTGTGCGCCGGGCGGCTGGATCCCCGGGCGGCGGCGGACTCCATTGAGGCGGGACGGCTGGACGGCGCGGGCTTTGCCCGGCAGTTCCTGGCCGACCAGCGCTGGGTCACCAAGCTGATGGAGGGCCGGGAGAAGGACATCCGCCCCTGCATCCTGTGCCACAACGGGTGCTTCAACATGTGCCACTACGAGGGCGTGCCCAACGACCAGGACCTGGGGGACAGCCTGAATCTGGCCCGGTGCGCGGTCAACGCGGAGACCATGCAGTGGGATAAGCACTACATCAAAAAGGCGTTTTCCCCCAAGCGGGTACACATCATCGGCGGCGGCCTGGGCGGCATGGAGGCGGCGCGGGTGCTCAAGCTCCGGGGCCACGAGCCCATCATCTATGAAAAGACGGACGGGCTGGGCGGGGCGTTCATCGCCGCCGGGGCGGAGTCCTACAAGGGCAGGCTCCGGGACCTGCTGGCCTGGTACAAGCGGCAGATGGTGCAGATGCACGTGGAGATCCACCTCAACGAGGAGATCACGGACGTGACCCGGTTTGGCACCGACCAGGTTATCATCGCCACCGGCGCGTCGCCCATTACCCTGCGGGGCGTCTCCGGCCACGAGCGGATGGTGGAGGCCGTCGAGTTCCTCAACGGGGAGAAGGCCGTGGGCCACCGGGTGGCCGTGGTGGGCGGCGGGCTCACCGGGTGCGAGATCGCCTACGAGCTGGCCCTCCAGGGCAAGGAGCCAGTCGTCATCGAGATGAAGAACGACCTGGTGGCCCAGAAGGGCGTGTGTCTGGCCAACAGCTCCTACCTCCGGGAGTGGTTCGCCCTCCACGGGGTGCCGGTCCACCTGGAGACCACCCTTACCGCTGTCCACGAGGACAAGGTGCTCTGCCGGGACAAGCAGGGCAAAACGGTGGAGATCCCCTGCGACAGCGTCATCAGCTCAGTGGGCTACCTGCCCCATCCCTTGGAGGGGAAGGGCCGCAACATCCATCTCGTGGGCGACTGCAAGCAGGTGGGCAACGTGAAGACCGTCATCTGGGGCGCCTACGAGGCGGCCATGAAGATTTAAGGAGGGTATATGAGCGAGAAAATGAAGCTGACGGCGGACCAGCAGGCCATCCTGGGCGGCGAACAGGGGGAGACCCTGGCCAAGGTGATGGAGACCCTGGTGCGCTACGGTGAGCTGTTCGGGGCGGACTCCATGGCGCCCGTCACCAGCCGGTACAACCACCTGGTCACCTCCTTCGGGCTGAAGGCCCTGGGGCCGGTGTACGACCTGATGGACAAACTGATTGCCGAGGGGGCGGCGTCCATGCAGCAGTTCTCCGCCGATCCCCGGCCGGTGGACAAAAACGTGCCCAGCTCCTTTTTACAGAACTTCGTATTTCAGAACTTCATGTACACCAAGCAGGACTTTTATGAGGAACAGCTTGGCAAACTGGGGCTGATGGACAAGGATGCCTTCACCTGCGCCTGCTATCTGGATCAGGTGGGCAACACTCCCAAGGAAGGGGAGGTCCTGTCCTGGTCGGAGTCCTCCGCCGTGGTGTACGCCAACTCCGTGCTGGGGGCGCGGTGTAATCGCAACTCGGGCATCATCGACCTGATGGGTTCGGTGGTGGGGTACGTGCCCAACTTCGGCCTGCTCACCGATGAGGGGCGGAAGGCCACCTGGATCGTGGAGATCAAGACCAGCAAGAAGCCGGAGGCCCAGCTCCTGGGCTCCGCCATCGGCATGAAGGTGATGGAGGACGTGCCCTATATCGTGGGGCTGGACCGGTGGTTGGGAACCCTGGACGACGGGGCCAAGACCTACCTCAAGGACTTCGGCGCGGCCACCGCCTCCAACGGCGCGGTGGGGCTCTACCACGTGGAGGGCATCACTCCCGAGGCGGTCCGGCTGGGCCGGAAACTGGTGGCGGAGGACGCCCAGGTGTATGTGGTGGACGACGCGGAGCTCCAGCGGGTGTACGACAGCTACCCGGTGGTGTGGAAGAACAAGAACGCCAAGCCCAAGCTGTGCTTCATGGGCTGCCCCCACATGAGTCTGGAGCAGCTCACCACCTGGACCGAGCGGGTGGAGCAAGGCCTGAAGGAGTCGGGGAAAAAGAAGGTGGCCATCCCCACCGTGTTTACCGCCGCCCCGGCGGTCATCAAGGAGTTCGAGGCCACCCCCTATGGGGAACGGCTGAAACAGACCGGGGTGATCCTCAGCTACATCTGCCCGTTGATGTATATGAACAACCCCCTCAGCGGCAAAATGCCCGTCATCACCTCCAGCAACAAGCTGCGCACCTACACCACGGCGCGTTACTACACCGACGACGAGATTTTGGTCCAGATCACGAAAGGGGGCAATTGAGATGCGTCAGTTCCAAGGACGGGTGGTATCCCCCGGCAAGCTCACCGCCAAGGCCCTGGTGTCCCACGGGGGGCTGAATACCCTGGCCTCCTTCCAAAAGGCGCTGCAATTCGGCGATAAAAAGGCCACCTGCGGCGACCAGAACAATCCCGACCTGTACGGCAAGGAGATGGCGGGCAAGGCGCTGTGCCTGCCCCGGACCATCGGCTCCACCACGGGCGGGCTGGTGCTGTACTGCGCCTGCTCCATGGGCCGCCAGCCGGCGTGTCTGCTGTTTTCCGAGCCCATCGATTCCCTGGCCGCCGCCGGGGCGGTGCTGGCCGACGTGTGGCTGGAGGGGGAGCATACCGCCATGCCCGTGGTGGACAGCCTGGGGGAGGAATTTTTGGATTACGTACAGGACAATATGACCGTCAACGTGCTGCCCGGCGGCGTGGTCCAAGTCATTTGACGGGAGGCGCCCATGTCGATTTTATCACAATTGAACGGCCCCGCCGTGTATGCCGTGTGCGGCGGCATCGTGGCCTTTGTGGCGGTGGTGTGCGTGGTGTTCATGGTCCGGGCCTGGCGGGCCGGGGTGGCCCTGGGTATGGACAAGGCGAAGATGCGCCGGGTTATTACGTCCAGCGTCACCTTCACCATCCTGCCCAGCGTGGGCATTCTGCTGGGCGTGATCGCCCTGTCCGGCAGCCTGGGCACTCCCTGGCCCTGGCTGCGGCTGAGCGTGGTGGGGGCGCTGCACTACGAGACCCAGGTGGCCCAGACCGCCGCCGAGCAGGTGGGCATGTCCTCCCTGTCCGCCGCCGAGATGACCCCCCAGGCCTTTACCACTATCGCCCTGCTCATGAGCGTGTGCATCATGTGGGGGATGCTGCTGTCCACCCTGTTCAGCAAGCGGTATCTGAAGAAGCTGGGTGGCGGTGGTAAATCCTCCGGAGGCGGAGTGGCCGCGGGCTTCGGCGACCGGGCCATGACCGCCATGTTTATCGGCCTGATCTGCACCTACCTGGGCAGCTATATCGGTGCCTTCGTGTCGGGTGGCCGCTTTCCCTTCAACGGCGACTGGTCGCCGCTGGCGGTGGCGGGGGTGTCCGCCCTGACCATGGCGGGGTGCGTATATCTCTCTGAGAAAAAGGGCATGGCCTGGGTGGAGAGCTTCTCCATCGCGGGCAGTATGCTGGTGGGCATGGCCGCGGCGGTGCTGCTGCGGCTGTGGGTGTAGGAAGGGGGGCGTCACATGAACGAACAGGACAAACAGGCCGCCTTTGAGCGCTACAACGAGCGCACCCACCTCATCGGCCGGGTGGTAAGCGTGGCCACGCTGGTTTTACTGATCGGCGCGCCCTTTGTACTGGGAATCATTCTGGGGGCCATGCCCGACGTGGGGGCGGTGGCCAAGGGCTTTGTGTCCGTGGGCCTGGTGTGGATGGTCAGCGGCGTGGCCGAGTACCTGATCTATACCCCCATGCTGGGGGCCGGGGGCGGATACCTGGCCTTTATCACCGGCAACCTCATCAACATGAAAATCCCCTGCGCCATCAGCGCCCGGGACATGGTGGGGGCCAAGACGGGGACGGCGGAGAACGAGGTGATCTCCACCCTGTCCATCGCCGCCTCCTCCCTGGTGACGATTCTGGTACTGGCCCTGGGGGTGTTGCTGCTGGTTCCCCTCCAGCCCGTGCTCCAGAGCGAGGTGCTCCAGCCCGCTTTCACCAACGTGGTCCCCGCCCTGTTCGGGGCCATGGCGTACAAGTATTTCCGGGGCAGTATGCACATCGCCGCCGTCCCGCTGGCGGTCATGAGCCTGCTGTTTATGCTGGTTCCCGGCCTCACCGGCTCCACCAGTTTTATGATTATTCCCAGCGGGGCCATGGCCATCGCCATCACATGGGTCCTATATCGCCGCGAAAGGAAGTCAAGCGAGAAATGAAAAAACGACACAAGCGCATGTTGGCGGCAATGGCCGCGAAAAAGGCGGGAGAGGTGCTTTTGGACAGGGTGGAAACCCGGAAAGCGCCCTTGACCGGCGGGAAGTCCGGGCCGTCCCGCCGGGACCGCCGTCCCGAGCCGGAACCGCCCAAGCAGTGCCCCTATGCCAAGGCGGCCAGGACCGCGCTGGCCGGTGTGGGCGTCGGGTTGGGGGCAGCCCTGGGCGCGGCGGTGTTACATGCCGCCCTCACCCCCCGAAAAAAGTCGGAGTATGTCCCCCAGCCGGACAACCGGTCCACCGGCTACGCCCAGAAGCTGTCCGCCATGGTGCAGTGCGACACCACCTCCCACGCGGGAGTGGCGGAGACAGAGAAGTTCCTGGCCTTCCACAAGGAGCTGGAGCGGCTGTTCCCCCTGGTCCACCGGGACCTAGAAAAGACCGTCATCGACGGCAACCTGCTCTTCCGCTGGAAGGGCAGGACGAATGGGGACCCCATCGTGCTCATGAGCCACCAGGACGTGGTGCCCGCCGAGGGCGAGTGGCTCCACCCGCCCTTCTCCGGGGCCATTGTGGACGGCAAGGTATGGGGCCGGGGGGCCTTTGACACCAAGGCGTCCCTGATGGCGTTCTTCCAGGCGGTGGAGGAGCTGCTGGCTGAGGGCTACGTACCCCAATGCGATGTGTATCTGGCGTCCTCCTGCACCGAGGAGTGGACGGGGGACGGCGCGCCCAAGCTGGTGGCGGAGCTCCAGCGCCGTGGGGTGCGCCCCTTCCTGGTCATCGACGAGGGGGGCGGCATCATCACCGACCCCATCGGCGGGGTCAAGGGCAATTTTGCCATGGTGGGCGTCTTCGAGAAGGGCAAGGCGGACGTGCGTTTCACCGCCCGCAGCTCCGGCGGCCACGCCAGCGCCCCAGGGAAGGGCACCCCCATCGCCCGGCTGTCCGCCTTTGTCAACGAGGTGGAGAGCAAGCCTCCCTTCCGGCGCAAGTTCCTCCCGGAGGTCAAGGCCATGTTCCGGCGGCTGTCCCCCTACGCCCCCTTCCACCTGCGGCTGGTGATGGGTAACCTGTGGCTGTTTGGCCCGGTGATGAAACAGGTCATGCCCGCCATATCCGCCCAGGCGGCGGCCATGCTCCAGACCACCATCGCCTTCACCATGCAGTCCGGGTCGGACGCTTGCAACGTGCTGCCCCAGGAGGCCAGCGTCAGCGCCAACATGCGCTTCATCCCCCATCAGGGCGAGCGGGCGAGCCTGGACCTGATCCGGGAGGTGGCGGCGAAATACGGCCTGGAGATGGAGATCATGCACTCCAGCGACTACACCCAGCCCGTGGATATCAGGGGCGAGGCGTTCCGGCAGGTGGAGCGGGTTATCGGAAACACCTTTCCCGGCCTGCCGGTGTGCCCCTACGTGATGACCGGGGCCACCGACGCCAGCTTCTACCAGGCCATCTGCGACAACTGCATCCGGTTCGCCCCGGTGGTGGCCGGACCGGAGCAGATGAAGGGGATGCACGGCCTGAACGAAACCATGGGGGTGGACTGCCTGCCCGGGGCGGTAGACTTCTACAAGAACCTGATCCGCGCTCAGCAGGGGCGGTAAGCTCAGCGGCTTGAGTGGCAGGGCGGGCCCCCGCCCTGCCTCGTACCGCGCCCCTGCAGGGAGGAGGGGAGGCGCCCTCTCTTTTTGGGGACGACTCGAACAGGACATGCAGAAAGAAATAGGTTTCTGCCCGACCTGGTATGAACTGTCCCCAAAAAGAGAGGGCGCCTTCCCTCCCCAAACGTTCCCGGTTTGAGCTGTCCCCCCGTCAAAGAGGGGCGCTCTTTCGTCCGCGCCAATCGGTTGCCATGGCAACTGTCCGGCACAGTGTGCCGGACAGTCTTTTTTTGACGGACCGGCCAATCTTAAAGAACAAATTTTCGATTTTGACTGGAATTTCCGGCGAAGGTGTGCTAATATATTATATTGACTTTGTATCGCCCGTCTCACGAACCGGGCGGCTATGATAAATGAGGTGAGCGCGTTGAAATTCTGGATGGCTATTGTGCTGGGCGTCGTGCAGGGGGTGGCGGAGTTTCTGCCGATCTCCAGCTCGGGGCATCTGTCGCTGCTGCAATATTTCTTCCGCATCGAGGAGCCGGATACCCTGTATAACATCCTGCTCCACTTCGCTACGCTGGTGGCGGTATGCGTTGTGTATTGGCAGGACATCGCGGATATGATCGTGGAATTTTTCCGGGGCGCTGCCGCCCTGGCCACGGGGAGCCGGGAGCGCGGCAATCCGCCGGAGGCCCGGCGGCTGGTGCTGCTGCTGATCGTGGGCACCCTGCCCCTGTTTCTGGTGCTGCCCTTCGACGACTTCGTGGAGGGGTTGGGCGGCAGCCCGCTGTTTGTGTCTGTCATGCTGCTGGTGACGGGGTGCATCCTGTTCCTGTCCGACCGCTACGGTGGCGGGAGGAAAAACGGCCGTACCGCCACGGTGAAGGACGCGCTGCTGGTGGGCCTGGCCCAGGGGATGGCCACCATCCCCGGCCTGTCCCGCTCCGGCACCACCATCTCCGCCGGGATGGCCCTGGGCTTTAACCGGAATTTCGCCGTGCGCTACTCCTTCCTGCTGTCCCTGCCCGCTGTGCTGGGGGCTACACTGCTGAAGGTGGTCAAGGTGGTGAAGGCCGGGGCCTTTGACGTTGAACTGCTGCCCATGTACCTCGCCGGCATGGTCGTCGCCGGGGTGGTGGGTTACTTCTCCATCTCCCTGGTGAAGCTGCTGGCCAGCAAGGGCAAATTCGGCAACTTCGCCTATTACTGCTGGATCGTGGGCGCGGTGTCCCTCATCGCCTGCTTTGTGCTCCCGATGCTCACCCCCGCGGCATCCTGAAACAGGAGGATTCCTGACATGGCTTCCACACAAAAGAGAAACACCAATTCCGGCGGCGGTTCCACAGGCCGCTCGTCCTCCTCATCCAAAAGCGGCGGCAAGCGGGCATCCTCCGGGTCCTCCCGGTCGTCGTCCGCATCCAAAAGCCGCGCCTCCCGCAGGTCCGCCCCCCAGAAGAAGCCCTACCGCCGGGAGGCGGGGGGCGCGGTATGCCTGCTGCTGGCTTTGTTCAGCGCCATCGGCTACTTTAAGACCGAGGAAGGGGCGGTTATCGCCCTGTTCTGCGACCTGTTAAAGGGCCTGGTGGGCTACGGCTTCTATATCGCCCCGCCCATGCTGCTGGCGGCGGCGATGGTGCTGCTGCTCCACCGGGGTCGCCCCGTCCGGCTGCGCACGGCGGGGGCACTGACCCTGCCTGTGCTGGCGGGGGCGCTGCTCCACCTGCTGCTGTGTAAGGCTGAGTACGAGGGGGGGCTGTCCCTGGTGGGTCAATTGTGGCTGGACGGCAGGGCTATGGCCTCCGGCGGCGTGGTCAGCGGCCTCATTGCCATGGCCTTCCGCTACGCCTTCACCACGGTGGGGGCGGTGGTGGTCCTGGTGGTGCTGGGCGCGGCGGCGGCGCTGTGCGCCCTGCGGCTGGCCCCTGCGGACATCCTGGACTACTTCCGGCAGCAGCGGGAGAACCGCCCGGAATACGACCCGGACGACTACCCAGAGGAGCGGCCCCGCAAGAGGGCCAAAAAAGACCCGGAGGCCGCGCCCGCCCCCCGGCGGAAGAGTCCCGCCGCCATCGACATCCCGGTGGACGACGGCCCCCTACTGGCGAAAAAGCCCACAACCCCCGTGACCACCGTGCGGAAAAAATCCTTTTTCGACAAGGTGGCAGGGGTGGCCGCCCCCGGGGAAGGGGACAATCCCCAGCCCATCCTGGAGGAGGAGCCGCCGGAGTACGAGGACGTGCCCGAGCTGCGCCCCATGAAGGAGCCGCCCCGCACGCCCAAGCCGGACCCTGCGGCCCCGCCCCCGTCGTCGGTGGATGACTTGCTGCCTCCCCCCGCCCCCACGCCCCTCCGGGAGGAATCCACACCGCCCCTTGCGGCGCCGGAGGAGCCCGCGCCGTCTCCCGCCGCTCAGCCTGACCCGGTGCCGCCCCCGGTGATCCGGGAGCCGGAGGTCCCCAAAGCCGCCCCAAAACCGTCCAAGGAAGAGGAGCGGGCCCAGATACAGCAGGAGCTGGCCCGGGAAATCGAGGCGGGCATGGAGCAGGACGCTCCCGCCTACCGCTATCCCCCCGTATCCCTGCTCAACCAGGGTGGGGGAGGCAATGTTGCGGCAGCGGACAACGAGCTGCGCGCCAACCAGCAGCGCCTCCAGGACGCGCTCCAGTCCTTCGGGGTAAGCGCCCGCATCGTCAATGTCATCCGGGGTCCCTCCATCACCCGGTATGAACTGGAGCTGGACCAGGGAGTAAAGCTGAACAAGATCACCAACCTGTCCGGAGACATCGCCTTGGCTCTGGGAGCCTCCGCCGTCCGGGTGGCCCCCATCCCGGACAAGATATCCACCGTGGGCATTGAGGTGCCCAACCGCCACAAGAGCATGGTGTGCGTCCGGGATATCCTGTCCTCCAAGGCCTTCACCGATAACCCCTCCAAGGTGGCCTTTGCCGTGGGCAAGGACATCAGTGGCAACCCCATTGTGGGCAACATCGCCAAGCTGCCCCATATGCTGATCGCCGGCACCACCGGTTCCGGCAAGTCGGTGTGCACCAACTCCCTCATCATTTCCCTGCTGTACAAGGCCACGCCGGAGGAGGTCCGTCTCATCATGGTGGACCCCAAAATGGTGGAGCTGAGCATCTACAACGGCATTCCCCACCTGCTGATTCCCGTGGTCACCGACCCCAAGAAGGCCGCCGGGGCCCTCCAGTGGGCGGTGAGCGAGATGATGAAGCGCTACCAAAAGTTCTCTGAGGTGGGAGCCAGGGACCTGGCCACCTACAACGACCGTGCCCGGAAGCAGGAGGACTTGGAGACCATGCCTCAGATCGTGATCGTGATCGACGAGCTGGCCGATTTGATGCTGGTGGCCGCCAAGGAGGTGGAGGAGTCCATCTGCCGGGTGGCCCAGATGGGCCGCGCGTCGGGCATGCACCTGATTATCGCCACCCAGAGTCCCCGTGCCGACGTCATCACCGGCCTGATGAAGGCCAACATCCCCAGCCGGATTGCGCTGGCGGTGGCCTCCAGCCTGGAGTCCCGCATCATTCTGGACACCACCGGGGCGGAAAAGCTGGTGGGACAGGGCGATATGCTGTACGCCCCCTTGGGCCAGGACAAGCTGCGCGTCCAAGGCTGTTTCATCACGGACGAGGAGCGGGCCAATGTGGTGGACTTCATCAAGGAGGGCGCGTCCGCCCAGTACGACGAGTCCGTC
The DNA here is from genome assembly GCA_949451265.1 of uncultured Eubacteriales bacterium. Next base: position 12,107 of record CASTQR010000030.1, read on the forward strand.
ATGCACGAGATTGAGAAGAACGCCGAGGACAAGGAAAAGGCCGCCAAAGGCGTGGGCGGCTCCGATCCCAGCGGCGGCAGCGACTACGACGAGCTGCTCCCCGCCGCCATTGATGTGGTTCTGGAGGGGGGACAGGCCTCCGTGTCCATGCTCCAGCGGCGGTTAAAGGTAGGCTATGGCCGCGCCGCCCGCCTGGTGGACCAGATGGAGGAGATCGGGGTGGTGGGCCCCTTTGAAGGCTCCAAGCCCCGGGAGGTACTCATCACCAAGGAGCAGTGGGCGGAGATGCAGTACAAGCGGGGCATGACGCCCTCCGTGCCCGACGAGCTGCCCTTTGAGGGGGACGCGGTGCCCCAGGAGCGGGACACGCCGCCTTTTGATGGATAATTGAAGTGTAATAGGTGCAAAAAAGGAGCCTCTCAGGCGGGGCAGTTCTCGTAAGGAAGTTGCTCCGCGGTAGGGGCATGAATGGTAAGTTATCTAATTTGGGCAGCGTAGCTACGGTTACGCTGTCTTTTTCTTGCGTTTCTGCATGGCTTTATAGTCGGCCAAACACTCTTGCTCCAGGTGCTGTCCAAAGGCCGATGGTGCTGTAATAGATGTCTACCCGCTGATACCGCTTGCCGTCCACCTTTTCTGGCTTGGATACCACAATCTTCTCAATAAATTCGTGGACAATCTCAGGTGTCAACTCGGTCAACCGGGTCACCTGTCTGGCCCGCTCAATAAACCGTTGCAGGTCAGTGGCTTTACTATGGCAGTTTTCCGGGTGGAACGAAACAAGGGCTACACCGTTATGAGCAACCACCATTTACGCAACAAGGAGCTTTCCTTAAAGGCAAAGGGGCTGTTGTCGCAAATGCTGTCACTCCCCGAAGATTGGGACTA
>CASTQR010000031.1 GCA_949451265.1 uncultured Eubacteriales bacterium
CGGAACCCAGCTCCAGGCTGTAGTTCTCGCCCTTGCCGCCCTGGAAGGGCTCGCCATCCTTGAAGCCCTCAAAGTCGATGACGGCGGTGTCGCCTTTCTTGGCCTTGCGGTCCACGCTCACCAGACGGGACGCCCGGTCGATGTACGGCTTCAGCTCCGCCTTGATGTCGGCGGCGGACACCTTCACGTCCGCCTTGCCCACAGGCAGGCCTTTGTAGTCCTTGATGGAGAACTCGGGCTTGACGGTGACAGTGGCCTTAAAGGTAAAGCCATCGGCGCTCACGTCCAGCACCTCCAGCTGGGGATAGGCCACGGGCTTGAGATCGGCCTCCTTCAGCGCCGCCTCGTAGGCGTCGGGATAGGCCAGGGAGATGGCGTCCTCGAAGAAGATCTCGGCGCCGTACATCTTCTCCACCATCTTCCGGGGGGCCTTGCCCTTCCGGAAGCCGGGGACGTTGATACGGTTCTTCTGCTTGTTGTAGACCTTGTCGATGGCGGCCTGGAACTCGGCGGCCCCCACCTCGATCACTAACTCAAAGGCGCTGTTTTCTTTTTTCTCGTTGCTCTTGATGTTCATGGTTTGTTCCTCCAAGTTTGGCCCTGTCAGGCTTCCGGGCCTTCTTTCTAAATAATCCAACCTATTCTATCAGATAGGCGCGGATATTTCCACTGTTTTTTTCGCTCAATCTAAAATTTTTTTCGGACGGAACCCGACAAAGTCCGCCGACACCAGCCGGTAGTCCACATTTCCCTGCACTCCCTCAATGGCAAGGCGGTGGCTGGCTCCGTGGAGATGGCCGTAGCAGCATACCCGAACCTGGTACCGTTCCAGCAGGTCGATGATCTCCTGGCAGCGGTAGCCCCGGTACAGGGGCGGGTAGTGGAGGAAGCACAGCTTCTCCCGCTCCCCCGCCGCTTTCAGGGACGCCTCCAAGCGGATCAGTTCCCGGTTGAACACCTTTTCCCAATGGGGGGTGCCGTTTTCCTCAAAGAACCAGCCCCGGGTGCCGCACAGGGCGGCGTCCTCATAAAAGGCGCAGTTGTTGTGGAGAATGTGGAGCCGGGTAAAGCCGTTGGATGTGAAAAAGGCGTTCATCTTGGAGGCTGTGGTCCACCAGTAGTCGTGATTCCCCTTCAACAGCCACTTCTCCCCCGGCAGCTCCGAGTTGAGAAACGCGAAGTCGTCCCGCGCCTCCTCCAAGCTCATACCCCAGGACAGGTCACCGCACAGCACCACCGTGTCGCTGTCCTCCACCGGGGCGAACCCCTCCCGGAGCTTGTCCACGTAGCCCTCCCATCCCCCGCCGAACACGTCCATGGGCTTGTCCGAACGCAGGGACAGGTGGGTGTCGCCGATGGCATAAAGTGCCATCCCCTCACCTCTTATTTCAGGAAGTCCAGCACACAGTCCGTCATGCCGGCGGGCTCGATGGAGCCGCTGAACCGGCGCTGCTTGTTTCTCAGCCGGGCCAGGGGCATGGGCACGGGCACCCCGGTATGCTGGCTGAGCTGATCCAGAATCTCCACCCCGGGCTTGTGCTCCTTCACCCCCAGGGCAGTGAGGACGCTGGAGCAGAACTTGAAGGGGCTCGCGGTGGACACCACCACGGTGGGGGTGTCGTCCCCCGTCTCCGCCCGGTACTCGTCCAGCACGTGGAAAGCCACAGCGGTGTGGGGATCGATGAGGTATTCCATCTCCCTCCACATCCGTCCGATCATAACCAGGGTTTGGGCGTCGTCACAGCACCCGGCGCTGAACAGCTTTTTCAGCTTGGTGCGGATGGCACTGTCCACCCGGTAGCTGCCGTATTCCGCCAGCTGGGACATGTACTCCCGCACCAGCTTGTCGTTCCGGCCGGACAGCTCGAAGATCATCCGCTCCAGGTTACTGGAGATCAGGATATCCATGGACGGGGACAGGGTATTATAGAAGGTGCGGTTGCGGTCATAGGCCCCGGTGTGGATAAAGTCGGTGAGGACATTGTTGTGGTTGGAGGCGCAGATCAGCCGGTTGATGGGGATGCCCATCTCCTTGGCATAGTAGGCCGCCAGGATGTTGCCGAAGTTCCCGGTGGGCACGCACACGTTGATGGCCTGCCCCTTGGTGATGGCCCCGGACTTCAGCAGATCGCAGTAGGCGGAGGCGTAGTACACGATCTGGGGCAGCACCCGCCCCCAGTTGATGGAGTTGGCGGAGGACAGGAAGTAGCCGCGCTCCGCCAGGGTGTCCGCCAGCTCCTGGCTGGAAAAGAGCTGCTTTACCCCGGCCTGGGCGTCGTCGAAGTTCCCCACCACGGAGGTCACCCCCACATTGCCCCCCTCCTGGGTGACCATCTGAAGCTCCTGGATATCGGACACGCCGTCCTTGGGATAGAACACCAGGATCTTCGTCTTGTCCACGTTGCGGAAGCCCTCCAGGGCGGCCTTGCCCGTGTCGCCGGAGGTGGCCACCAGAATGCACACCGTCTTTTTCTCGTCGTTCTTGTCCAGCGAGGCGGTGAGCAGGTGGGGCAGCATCTGAAGCGCCATATCCTTAAAGGCGCAGGTGGGCCCGTGCCACAGCTCCAGGCAGTAGGTGCTGTCGTCCAGCTTCCGCACCGGGGCAACGTCCTCGTGGGAGAACTTGCCCCCGCCATAGGCCTCGGACGCGTAGGTGGTCAGCTCGGAGGCGGCGAAGCCCTCCAAAAAGCTGTTCATGATATAGACCACCCGCTGCTGGTAGGACATCTCCTTCATGGTTTCCACCGCGGAGGCGGGCAGACGGGGCAGTACCGCCGGGGTTATCAGCCCCCCGTCCGGGGCCAGTCCCTTGGCGATGGCCTGGGGAGCGTTCATCCGCAGGTCTTTGTTTCTCGTACTCAGATAATTCATCTTTGTCTCACTACTCTCATTAAATTGTTATAAAACAGGTCGCGCACGACTGTTTCATGATAACCGTGGTGAAGCAGATACTCGTAAAAATCCCCCAGCCGATCGATGGACGGCAGGGCGGGGATGGTATCGCAGCCGTCCCAGTCGCCCCCCAGGGCCACATGGGCCGCGCCGCCCAGATCCAGAATGCGATCCAAATGGGCCCGGAGGTCGTCCAGCTCCCGTCCGCCGCCCACAAAACCCTCGTAGAAGTTGAGGCCGATCACACCTTGATTTTTTATTATCGCATTTATTTGTCCATCCGTCAAGTTCCTTGTGCAATCCCACACAGATTTTGCGTTGGAGTGGCTGGCGATGAAGGGCCTGCGGGCCAGCTCCGCCACATCCCAGAATCCCGCCTCCGACAGATGGGATACATCAACCAGGATATGTAAGTCCTCCATCTTCGCCATGAACTGCCGTCCCAACGGCGAAAGCCCCCGCGACCGTTCCTCGCAGTTGGAGCCGGACAGGGCGTTGGCGTGGTTCCAGGTGAGGTTGATGGCTACCACGCCCTCCAATGCCGCTCCTTCCAGCCGGGCTGGGTCACAGCCCAACAGCTCCGCCCCCTCCACCGTGAGGAAAGCCGCCGCCCTCCCCTGCTTGTGGGCGCTTTCCGCATCCTGGGCGGTACGGCACTGGACAATCTTGCCGGCATTGCGGGCCATCTGCTCTTTAAAGCAGCGCAGAAGGGCCTGGTAGGCCCGCTCCACCGAATCCCCGCCGGACGGGTAGCCGGTATAGCCGTCCGCCGTCCACAGGGCAAAAAACTGACAGTACCGGGCAAACCCCGCCGTCCGTTCCAGCGAGATCATCCCAGTGTTGCGATCCAGCCCCTCATACTCACGCCAGCAGCGGGAAATGGTATCACAGTGGGCGTCAAATACGCAGATAGGCTCCATAGCCGTCCCCCTAAAAAGCGTTTTCAATATAATATATGTCCGGCTGTTCCGTGCGTACCCCCTGGGGGGCGTAGACCTCCGCCACGTCAAAACGGGGCTGGAGCTGTGTGGGATGGCCCATTAAGTAGTATTCCGCGGTGACCCGCAGCTTCCGCCGCTTGGAAAGGGTAACTGCTTCACAGGCTGCGCCATAGCTGCCATCCTTACGGAGCTTTACCTCCACAAAGGCCAAGTATCGCCCATTCTCCGCAATAATATCAATCTCCCCCATGCGGCACCGGAAATTCCGCGTTACGATCCTCCAGCCCCGCGCCTGGAGCCACTCCGCCGTCCGATCCTCACCCCACTGCCCCAGGGCACGGGCCCCTCCCCCGCCCCTCACAGCTTCTTTAAAAAGGAACGGCGGTGGATGGGACAGGGCCCAAACTCCCGCAACAACTCATAGTGCCGCCTGGTGGGATAGCCCTTGTGGCGTTCAAACTCATACTGTGGGTAGAGCGCCGCCATTTTTTCCATGTAGCGATCCCGGCTAACCTTCGCTAAGATAGACGCCGCGGCGATAGAGTATGACAAGCTATCTCCCTTTACAATCAGCTGATGCTCTGTGGTGACAGCGCACTTGCTCCCATGATCGCGGTTGCCGTCTATCAGCGCGAAATCCGCCTTTTTCTCCAAGGAGTTGATCGCCGCCTGCATGGCCTTGATCCGGCTGTTCAGGATGTCGATTTGGTCGATCTCCTCCGGCTCCACCCAGGCCACAGCCCAGCTCACAGCCTGTTCCTGAATTTGATCAAATAGGATTTCCCGCCGCTTCTCCGTCACCTGCTTGGAGTCATTGAGCCAAGGCAGCTCCAACCTGTTGGGGAGGATCGCCGCCGCCGCATACACCCGGCCCGCCAGGGGGCCAACTCCCGCCTCGTCACAGCCGCATACCGCAAGGTATCCCCGCTCTGCCGCCGCCTGTTCATAGTCCCAGCTTGGCATGGTGTCCACTCCCCTTTTACTGCTTCATATCCTCCGGCGTCTCCAGCGTAAAGCGTCCCAGCTTGCCGCCCCGAAATTCGTCCAACAGCAGCTTCGCCATCCGTTCCGTGTCCACCTCGCCGCCGGAAATTCGCATACCCCGCTTTTTTGCGCAGTCCTCTAACAATTCCCAACCCTGTCTGCCGTCCAGCTCGGCCACCTTATACCGCTCCCGGATGGCCTGGGGATAGCGATCCCGCAACAGCTCCAGCAGGGCGCAGGCCAGCCCCTCCAGGTCTGTCACCTCATCTTTCACCGCTCCGGTAAAAGCCAGATGCAGCCCAGTGGCCTCGTCCTCGAACTTGGGCCAGAGGATACCCGGCGTGTCCAGCAGTTCCAGACCGCTGTCCACGCTGACCCACTGTTTGCCGCGGGTGACGCCGGGGCGGTCACCGGTCTTGGCGGATTTGCGCTTGGCTACCTTATTAATAAAGGTAGACTTGCCCACGTTGGGCACGCCCACCACCATGGCCCGGATGGGGCGGCCCACCTGCCCCTTCTCCTTCCACTTGGCCATCTGATCCTTTAACGCGCTCCGGGCCAGCGCCGCCATCTGGCCAACCCCTGTCCCGGCTTTGGAGTCCACCGCCGCAGCGGGAATGCCCAAGGCCCTGTTGAAGTAATCCGCCCAGGCACGGGTGAGCTGGGGATCGGCCTGATCCGCCCGGTTCAGCATGACGATCCGGGGCTTGTCCCCGCAGATGGCATCAATGTCCGGGTTGCGGCTGGAAATGGGGATGCGTGCGTCAACAATTTCCACCACGATGTCCACGTGCTTTAGATCGGCCTCCATCTGCCGCCGGGTTTTAGTCATGTGCCCCGGATACCATTGAATGTTCACGGGCGCTCCCCCTTCTATCATCATGCTTCTCCTAATAAAAAAGGAGCGGTCCCCCGCTCCTTTTTTATTCCACAGCTTACAGATCCTCCTTGACCTTGGCCGCCTTGCCCACGCGGTCACGCAGGTAGTACAGCTTGGCCCGGCGGACCTTGCCCTTCCGGACGGTCTCCACCTTCTCGATGGTGGGGGCGTGCAGGGGGAAAACCTTCTCCACGCCGACGCCGTAAGAGATGCGGCGGACGGTGAAGCTCTCCTCCACGCCGCCGTGCTTCTTGGCGATCACGGTGCCCTCGAACACCTGAATACGCTCACGGCTGCCTTCCTTGACCCGGATGTGCACGCGGACTGTGTCGCCCACGCGGACAGAAGGAGCTTCGTCCTTCATGTACTTCTCGCTGAATTGATGCAGCAGATCCATTTGTATTTCCTCCTATAGTCAGGCGTTCATGCGTCTAAGCGATATCGCCGCGCAGAGGACCACCCGTTTTCAGACTATGGTAGTCTATCATATCACGAAAGGATTTGCAAGAGGTTTCCCAGAAAATTTTTAACATTTGCGGGCTTACAGGTTTTCCTGTCCTCTCCCCCGCCCGCCGTGACGGATCACGCCAGCCAGCAGCCACAGGGCGGTGAGAAGCAGGGTCACGTTGGCGTAGTGGACGGCGGCAATGGCCCCCACCCCCGCCAGCAGCCCCACCAGACACCCCGCCGACGCCGTCAGCAGGCGGTCCGCCCAGTCCGGATCCAGCCGCTCCGCCAGCAGGCCATACACCACCCGCCCCCCGTCCAACGGCAGGATGGGCAGCAGGTTGAACGCCCCCAGTCCCAGGCTGAGCACCGATGGAAGATACCGCCCTTGCCAGAAAAACAGCCCGCCCAGCAGCAGGTTTGCGCCCGGCCCCGCCAGGGCCACCAGGCTGTCCCGCCCGTAGGACAGCGGTGCCCGGTAGGAGAAGGACAGCTCCGCCCCCACCGCCGTGAGGGACAGCCTCTCCACCCGGCCCCCGCAAGTCAGCGCCGCCACCACGTGGCCCAGCTCGTGGACGATACAGGCCAGCAGGCCCCAGGGCAGCAGCCCCAGCCCCTCGTCCAGCCAGAACAGCGCCCCCAGCAGCAGCAGAAATCCGGGGCTGGCCTCCAGCCTGGGCCGTTCAGGATTTCGCCACATAATGGGCCGGATCCAGCCGGATTCTGTCCTTTTCAATGGTGAGGTGGAGGTGGGAGCCAATGGCGTTTCCGGTGTGCCCCACCAGCGCCACCGTCTGCCCGCAGGTTACCGGATCCCCCTTGTGAACCAGGAGCTTGCTGCAATGGGCGTAAAAGCTGCTCACATTGTTGGCGTGGGTGATCTTCAGATACAAGCCGAACTCGTCGCTCTTGCCAATGTACTCCACCACGCCGTCGGCAAAGGCGCCAATCTCCGTCCCCTCCGCCGCGCCGATATCCAGAGCCAGGTGGAACTCGTTTTTCCCGTTGACCGGGCTGTCCCGGTAACCGAAGGTGGAGGTCACCGGCCCCGTCACCGGATCGACTGTTTCGGGCAGGCCCAACTCATAGAAGGCAAAGCTCACGTTGGAGGGCAGCTTCATCCCGTCATCGGTGTACTCCTGGGCCACCGCCGTCACCACGGCGGGCTGGGTGGGCTCCGGGGAGGGGCTGTCCGTCTCCGGCGGTTGGGAGATCGGCGGGACGGGCTCGTCCGGCGGCGTTCCAGCCCCCCGCCCTTCCATGACCCCGTGGGTGCTCAGGTAGGCCCGTCCCGCCCCTGGGGTCTGGCTCAGAGGCACCACCGCCGGGGGGGCGTTCTTTTCCGGAACGGGGTCGGACGGTTCCGGTTCACCCCCGGTCACCCGCACCCACAGCGACTCCAGCGACTCCCCCAGCGGGTTCCCATCAGAGATAGACTGGCTGAACTCCCGGAAGGCCGCGGTGAAATCCACGTTTTCGTCCATTGCGGCGCGCCACACCTCAAACTGGGCGGGAAACACCCCGCGCCCCACATAGACCAGCAAGAACAGCGCCACACTTACCAGCAGTTGGATCAGCCTGCGCCGATCTCCCGTTCCGGGCTGCTGGGCGGGCCGTTTTGTCCTGCGGGCTGTTCTGCGGCCCCCTCTTGCCGTCCTGCGTCCATAGGTCGTGTCCACGCCGATCCCCCCTTGCATACCCTACTGTATGTCCTGACCGGGGGATTTATGCACCTTGTCCCACGCGCAAAATAGCCGCGGAACCTGCTTTACAGATTCCGCGGCCATCATATCTCGGTTCATGCCCTGGGGTGGGCTTTCGCGTACACATCCCGGAGCTTCTGGTTCACCACCTGGGTGTAGATCTGGGTGGCGGAAATGTCCGCGTGGCCCAGCATCTCCTGGATGGATTTCAGATCCGCCCCGTTTTCCAGCAGGTGGGCGGCGAAGGAGTGGCGCAGGGTGTGGGGGGTGATATCCTTCACAATCCCCGCCTTCTCCTGGTAGCACTTCACAATCTTCCAGAACCCCTGGCGGCTCATGCGCTCCCCGTTCATGTTGACGAACAGGGCCGTCTCCGTGGGATCCTCCAACAACTGGGGCCGCACATCGGTGACATAGGAGGCCAGCGCCCGCACCGCTGTCTTGTACAGAGGCACCACCCGTTCCTTGTTCTTCCCCCGGCAGTGGAGGAAGCCGGCGGACAGGTTGACATCCTGGGCGTCCAGGGCGATGAGCTCCGACACTCGGATTCCGGTGGCGTACAGCAGCTCCAGCATGGCCTTGTCCCGGCAGCCTTTAGCATCCCCGATGTTGGGCTGTTCCAGAAACAGGTCCACTTCCCGGTTGGTGAGGATGGCGGGCAGTCTACGCTCAATGCGGTTGGGGGTGAAGCCCTTAGCCGGGTTTGAGCGCGTAAAATGGGCGGCGGTCAGATAGGTATAGAAGGACTTCAGCGAAGCCACGGAACGCACCACTGTGGCGTTGGACTTCCCGGTCTGCTCCAGGTGGTGGGCGTACCGCTTCACATCCTCCTGGGAGGTCTGGAGCAGATCCAGCCGGTTCTCGTCCGCCCAGTGGGCGAACTGGCGCACGTCCCGGACGTAGGAGCTGAGGGTGTTGGCGGCGGCCCGCTTCTCACGGGTGAGCCATGTCTCATAGCCGACGATGTAGTCCAATGTCCTCAACTCCTCTCTTATAGATGTAACAGCCTCGCGCACACGGCGGAAAACAGGGCGGGCATCAGCGTCTGCTGGAGGGCTATAGCCAGCACCAGCAGCCCAGCGCAGGGAGCCAGCGCCCTTGCCCGATCCACCCAGTGGACAGGGGCCGACGGCGCCCCGGGCAGACGGCTCAGCGACTGGCGGAAGGCGTCCGCCGCCACCACGAACAGCACCGGAACCGCCACCAGCAGGGTGATGCCAAAGGCGGCCAGCGCCGCCGCTACGCCGGGCAGATGGAACAGCCGGACAAAGGTGGCCGCCGCGAAGGCCAGCAGGAACCCCCGTCCCCCCATGAGCAGGGGCACGCCCACCGCCCCCAGGGGAACCAGCCCCAGCAGGAACGCCGCCAAGGGCCAGCGGATCAGATCCCAAACCGTGGCGGTCAGGGACGGTTCCAGGCCGCCCCCCTGGCCCGCGGATCGGAAATACTGCTGGAGGTAGTCCAGCAGCTCGCCGCTCTCCCCGGACAGGGCGGAGAACAGAAACCCGCCCAGCGCCCCAAGGCCAAAGCAGACCGCTAATATCGCCAGCCGGGTCACCCCGTCCCACGAGGTCGCGGAACCCATGCGTTTTCCTGTCCTGCGGACTGCCACACCCATCACCCCACAGGGATACTATGACGGGGGGACAGGATCTATGCGGAAAACTATGGCGGCCCATTGCACGGAAGCGGGAAACTGCGTCCCTTAAATCGGTAAAGTTTATCATAAACCTCTTTTTCCGGAAACGCAAGAGGAAACGGAAAATTTCCCCGAAATTTTTCGTTATGTCCAGTTGTTATGTCTCCTGTATTATGTAAACTTCATAAACAAGGATCGAGCTTTTTACCCCAAAGCACATGATATTGTGGTTAAATGGGCCGCGGCTTCAAAATGTTGAAACCGCGGCCCATTTGGCGCTTTTTTGCAATTTTGACCGGATCAGGGTCTCTCCCCTGCCATGCCCGCCCGGATAGCCTGCATGGCGATGGCACACTCCAGACGCTTGCGCTGCATATCACAGCCGAAGCGGTTGGGCTTTTTTATGTCGCCGTTGACAAGCAGGTTGGAGGCGGAGCAGCCCCCGCTGCAATAGAACCGCGCCCAGCAGTCCTTGCAGTCGGGCCGGGTGTAGATGTTCAGCCCCGCGAATTTCCGGGACAGCTCCATGTCGAAGGTACCGTTGTCGAGGCTGCCCAGCCTATATGCCTCATTGCCCACAAACTGGTGGCAGGGGTAGATGTCCCCCTCCGGCGTGATAGCCACATACTCGCACCCCGCGCCGCACCCCCGCATCCGCTTGATGACACAGGGGCCCTGAGACAAATCTACGTTGAAGTGGAAGAAATTTACGTCGTCCCGCTTTAGCAGCTCCTCCGCCAGCCGCTCATACTCCGCCAGGATACCGGGCAGATCCTCCTCCCGGAAGGAGTAGTCGCAGTCCGGGCCGCCCACCACCGGCTCCACCGACACGTGCCGGAAGCCCTGGTCGGCGATGTGGAGCACATCGGCGGCGAAGTCGGAGTTGTGCCGGGTAAAGGTGCCCCGGAGGTAGTAGTCCTTCTCCCCCCTGCCCTGCACCAGCTTCTGGAACTTGGGCAGGATCACGCTGTAGCTGCCGCCGCCCGCCACCGTTTTGCGCATCCGGTCATTGACCTCGGGCCGCCCGTCCAGGGACAGCACCGCGTTGGACATCTCCCGGTTGATGTACTCAATGTTCTCGTCATCCAGCAGCACGCCGTTGGTGGTGATGGTGAACCGGAAATTTTTGTTGTGCTCCTTCTCCAGGGAGCGTGCGTACTCCACCGTGGCCTTCACCGTGTCCATAGCCATCAGGGGCTCACCGCCGAAGAAGTCCACCTCAATGTTCCGGCGGTTCCCGGACCGCTCGATCACAAAGTCGATGGCCTTCTTCGCCGTTTCAATATCCATGGTCATGCGGTGCCCGGTGCCGAAGTCGCCGGTGGAGGCGAAGCAGTATTGGCATCTGAGGTTGCAGTCGTGGGACACATGAAGGCACAGGGCCTTGATGGGGGCGTCCTGCTGCATGAGGGTAGCCGCGGCGGGGTCGATGTAGCTGTCCTCCGTGAACAGCAGGCCGTCCTTCTGGAGCTCCAGCAGCTCGGCCCAGGCTTCGTCGACCACGGCCGGGTCGTACTGGGGCAGTTTGGCATAGACTGTCTGGGGACAGGTCTGCTCCATGGGCCCGTCCAGCAGGGACAGGACATCGTAGGCGGTTTTGTCCAGCACGTGGACGGCGCCGCTGTTCACGTCCACCGCCACAGGCACCCCCAGGCAGGTAAATGTATGGACCATGTTTGGTCGTTCTCCTTTCGGCACGCAGAAAAAGGGTGGGAGGCTCCCACCCTTTCCGGCGCGTTGTGTTATGGGCTTACTTCTTGTTCTCGCACTTCTGGTTGGCCACGGTGCAGGAGGTCTTGCAGGCGGACTGGCAAGAGGTCTGGCACTCGCCGCAGCCGCCGTGGGCCGCGCTCTGCTTCAGGGTGGCGCCGTTCAGCGTCTGGATGTGGGTCATGGGTATCTCCCTCCGTTTCAACTGGTCTGCGTCAATGCAGTCGCTTGCTGCACAACTGGGAATATTATAGCACATTCCTTTTTCAAATTCAATATGGCGGCGGTTTTTTCTTTTCCTCGACTTTTTATGCGCACCTGCGCCGCCGGCCGCATAGTATGGGTTGGCAGCCAATGCCAGACTAAAATTCAAGGAGGTCATTCGCTTGAATTCCGATGGAACTACTTCCCGCCCCTGCGGGGACGCCTGCGGCACTATGCCGTCCTGCGCCCCGCTGGCGGTGCCATATGTCCCCTTCCAGCAACAGGGCAGCCAGAAGTACAGTCAGGCCGACGCCCTGGCCAACGGCACTCTGTTTCCCGGACTGAACCTCCCCTTCCATCTGAAGGTGGAGCCGGGAACCTTCCCCGACAACCACTCCACCCAGCTCCAGGCCCTGCTGTTTGTAGTCACCGAGCTGGGGATGTACCTGGACACCCATAAGGACGACGCCGAGGCTTTCCAGCTGTTCCGGCAGTACGCGCAGCTGGCCAAGGAGGGCAAGCGGCGCTATGAGGAGATGCACGGTCCGCTGACCAAGCTCAACGCCGGACAGGACGCCACCTACCGCTGGCTGGACGATCCCTGGCCCTGGGACTATCAGCAGGAAGGAGGGGCTAACTGATGTTTGTCTATGAGAAGAAGCTGCAATATCCGGTGCGGATCAAGAACTGCAACCCCAAGCTGGCGTCTGTGATCATCTCTCAGTATGGTGGTCCGGACGGCGAGCTCGGCGCTTCCCTGCGCTACCTATCCCAGCGGTACGGAATGCCTTACCCCGAGCTGAAGGGTTTGCTCACCGATATCGGTACTGAGGAGTCGTTTTTGCACGCCGACCTCAAACCGTTGCAATCACTGGGTTTTTCAGGGGTGGGTTCGGTGGGCACAGCGGAGTCATTTTTGCACACTCCGTTTTTTACGGCCTCTTTTCCCTCCAATTTCAGATTTAAATCCCGGAAATTTTCCAGAATAAATGTCCATTTCTGGGGCAAAAGGTTCAGATGAACCTCCACCCGCCTGTCCTTGTAGACCACCATGTGATCCAGCAGGTTTTTATAGAAGATTTCGCTGTCCGTCTCACCGTCTACGAGGGCGGTTATTTTTTTCTGTACGTCTTTTCGCAGGTTATCCGGCTGGTAGGAAATTCCTGCCTTAGAGCGTACCGCCTCTAACCTGTTTCGTAGATCATCCAGCTCTTTGTCGTACCGCTCATTCACCAATTTCATTTCGTCCTTGGTGATCTGCCGGGAGAAGAAGGCGTCCAGCACATCGGCCTTCTTTCTGGTGATCTGCTCGATTTGGTGCTCAAGTGCTTCTGGACAGTCCCTCCCCTCCCGCTCCCCTGCCTGGATGGCCTCCATGGCGATGTCGGTGACGTTTTGGATGATCCCGTCCGTGCCCATTTGCAGCGAGGCCAGGGACTGCTTCAAAATATCCATGGCCAGCTCATCCCGGAGCATCTTCCCGA
>CASTQR010000032.1 GCA_949451265.1 uncultured Eubacteriales bacterium
CTCGGGGACGGCAGACAGGGCGAAGAACGGCATAAAACTGCCTCCAGAGCTGTCTTTGCAGGAGCGATTCCTTGACAAGCGTCCCGTTCTGTCATACAATAAGCCGGATGGCGGAAGCGCCGGAACGAAACGGAAAGGAAGGATGGACATGAGCTTTGACGTGAAGGCCAAGGTGGAGGAGCTGGTGGGCAAGCTGCAGAAGGACCCGGCCACTCTCAAGAGCTTCCAGGACGACCCCATCAAGACGGTGGAGAAGCTGACGGGCGTGGATCTGCCCGACGAGCAGCTCCAGCCGCTGGTGGCGGGGATCAAGGCCAAGCTGGCCGCCGCCGACCTGGGCGGCAAGCTGGACGGGCTGAAGAACCTGTTTTAAGCGAAAAGACGCGCCTCCGGGACTGGCCCGGAGGCGCGTCTTTTATGGGTGATCGTATGTTTGGATGAACTGGGGCACATCGTTGAGATCCTTTAATCTGTCCCGCAGGGTGTCGTGATCCCAGTCCCACCAGCGGATGCGGAGCAGGGCGGCGATGGTTTCCCCGTCGTACCGCCAGCCCATGTGCCGGGCGGGGACGCCGCCCACGATCTCATAGGGCTGTACATCGTGGGTGGCGACTGCCCCGGCCCCCACCACCGCGCCGTCCCCCAGGGTGACGCCGCCCATGATCACGGCGTTGTGGCCGATCCACACGTCGTTCCCGGTGGACACCGGGCGGGAGCGCCGCCAGCCGATGATGGACGGGTCGTCCTCCCCCAGGCCGTAGTGGGCGGCCCGGTAGGTCAGATGGTGGGCGGCCACCCGCTCCCGCATGGGATGGTTGACGGGGTTGATCCGCACCCCGGTGGCGATGGAGTTGAACTTGCCCAAGGTGGTGAAGATCACATCGTTGGAGCCGAACAGGTAGGTGTAGTCCCCGAAGGCGGTTTCCTCCGCGATGCAGTGATCCCCCAGCTCCACGTAGGCGCCGAAGGTGCAGTTTTTCACCACGCAGGTGGGGTGGATCAGGGGCTGGTCGGGCCGCAGGGTCTGGGTGAAGTCCAGCATGGCAGACGCTCCTTTCAGATGGTGAGCCGTTCCAGAATCCGGGCCATAAGGGCTACCCGGCGGAAGGGGGTCATGAGGTACAGGCCGTCGGTATAGGGGGCGATCTCCCCGGCGATCCGGGTGGAGATCTCCACCGCCAGCTCCTCCGCCTCCTCCCGGTTTTTGCCCTCGTATAAGGCGGCGATCTCCGGGGCGATGGACATTCCGGCGATCTCGTTGTTCAGGAAGCAGGCGTTTTTGTAGCTCACCACGGGGTAGACGCCCCCCAGGATTTTTCCTTTGAGGGTGTTCCGGGCCAGCTTCAAATTGTCCAGCGCCTCCCTGGACAGCACCGGCTGGGTGAGGAAGCCGGACACGCCGTTTTCCTCCTTCTCCTGGGCCAGCCTGAGCTGGACGGCGAAGTTGGGGGCGTTTACGTTCAGCGCCCCGAAGATGCGGAAGGGGGTGCGCAGGGCGGTCTGATTGAGGCCGCTGACATAGCGGGCCAGTTTCCGGGAGTTGAAATTGAACACGCTTTTCACCTCGTCCCGGTCGGTGGAGGGGATGGGGTCGCCGGTGACCAGCAGGACGTTGTGGACACCCTCCATGGACAGCCCCAGCAGCAGGGCCTTGGTGGCGTTCAGGTTCCGGTCCCGGCAGGTGAGGTGGGGCAGGGGCTCCACCCCCAGCTCCCGCTTGAGCTTGCAGGCCAGCAGAGAGCTGTCCGCCCGGGGCCGCCCGATGGGGCAGTCGGCGATGGTGACGGCGTCGGCCCCTGCCTGGGTCAGGGCACGCACCCCGTCCAGGAAGAAGGAGAGGTCGTCGTCCGCCGGAGGATCCAGCTCCACGGCGATGACCCGCTCCCCTCGCTCCAGCTTGTCGGCCAGGGTGTTGGGGTTGGGGGCTGGCCGGGAAACGGCGGCCGGGGCAGGCCCAGCGGCGGGACGGGCAGGGGGGAGGGCAGCAATGGCCCGGGCGGCGTGGGCCAGGTGCTCCGGCGTGGTACCGCAGCAGCCCCCCACGATGGACGCCCCGGCCCGGACAACCTCCGCCAGCTTGTCCCCGAAGTAGTCCGGTGCGCCCTGGTAGGCTGTCCGCCGCCCCAGCACTGTGGGGTAGCCCGCGTTGGGCATGACGGACAGGGCTTTATCTCCCAGGACGGACAGGTCCAGCCCCCGGATATAGTCCAGCAGATGGCTGGGGCCGGAGACGCAGTTAAAGCCTACGGCGTCCACACCGGGCAGGGCGGCGGCGCGGCGGAACAGCTCCGCGCCTGAGAACCCCTCACGGGTTGCGCCGTCAAAGGCCACGGCGAAGGAGACGATGAGAAACGCCTCGGGACAGCGTTCCTTTAAATAGGCGGCGAACTGGGCTGTGCCGTCGCCGGAGGGCAGGGTCTCCAGCAGGAAGCAGCGCACGCCCTGCTCCAAAAACAGATCCGCCTGCCGGCAGTAGACCTCCCCCCGGCTGAGGGCGGCGCCCTCCGGGGCGGGGCCCAGGTCGGCGAACACAAAGGCGTCATAGGGCGCGGCGCAGTCCAGGGCGATCCGGCAGGCGGCCTCCACCAGCTCTGCCGCCAGGGTGTCCCGGCCCTGGGCCAGATCCACGCTGACTGTAAAGGTATTGGTCTTGATGGCTTGGCACCCCGCCTTTAGGTAGGCCCGGTGGATGGCGGCGATCTCCTCCGGCGCGGACAGGCCTGCCAGTTCGCACCGGCTCTCGGCCCGGCCGGGCAGGGCGGCGAAGCAGGTGCCCATGGCCCCGTCAAACAGCAGGGGGCGGTTCCCCTTCAAATAAGCCCGGATATCCCTCATCCCAGCACCTTCTTCGCGATCTCCACCGACTGTTTGGCGTCCCTGGCGTAGCTGTCCGCGCCGATGGACTGGGCATACTCTGGCGTCACCACCGCGCCGCCCACCCACACCATGGGCGGGTTGGGCAGGGCTTTCAGCAGACGGACGGTCTCCTCCATGGCGGGCAGGGTGGTGGTCATGAGGGCGGACAGGCCCACCAGCGGGATCTGCCTGGCGGTCACCGCCTCCACAATCACTTCGGCCGGCACGTCCCGGCCCAGGTCGATCACATCGTAGCCGTAGTTTTCCAGCACCGTTTTCACGATATTTTTGCCGATGTCGTGGATGTCCCCCCGGACGGTGGCCACGGCGATCCGGCCCTTTTTCACCGGGGCGTCCCCTTTGTCCGCCAAATGGGCCCGCACCGCCTCAAACACAGCCTGGGCGGCCTGGGCCGCGCTGAGCAGCTGGGGCAGGAACAGCTTCCCCGTCTCGTAGCCCTCGCCCACCTTGTCCAGGGCGGGGATGAGCCGGGTTTCCACCAGAGAAAGGCCGTCCTCCGTCTCCAGGGCCTGTTTTGCCAGACGGCCCGCGTCCCCCTTGAGGCCCCGGAGGATAGCGTCCTCTAAGGTCATGTCCTGCCCCGGCTTGGCGGGGACGGAGGCGGCGTCCACACCGGCGAAGCGTTCCACGTAGGCGCGGCACTGGCCGTCCTCCCCGGACAGCACCCGGAAGGCGGCCACCGCGTCCATCATCTCCCGCTGGTTGGGGTTGAGTATGGGCAGGGTCAGTCCCGCCGCCAGCGCCTGGGTCAGGAAGCTCTGGGTGATGAGCCCCCGGTTGGGCAGGCCGAAGGAGATGTTGGACACCCCAAGCACCGTCCGCAGGCCCAGCTCCTCCGTCACCATGCGGACGGCCTTCAGCGTCTCCGCCGCCTGCTCCTGCTGGGCGGAGACCGTAAGGGTGAGGCAGTCGATCCACACGTCCTCCGCCGGGATGCCGTGGGCCAGGGCCGCGTCCAGGATCCGGCGGGCGATGGCTGCCCGGCCCTCCGCCGTCTGGGGGATGCCGTCCTGATCCAGGGTCAGCCCCACCACCGCCGCGCCGTATTTCTTCACGATGGGCAGGACGCGGGCCAGCACCTGGGGATCGCCGTTGACGGAGTTCACCGCCGCCTTGCCGTTGTACACCCGCAAGCCCGCCTCCAGTGCCTCCGGGTTGGAGGAATCCAATTGCAGGGGCAGGGACACGGCGCTCTGGACTTTCTTCACGACCCGGGGCAGCATGGACACCTCGTCCACGCCGGGAAAGCCCACGTTCACGTCCAGGATGTCCGCCCCGGCCTCCTCCTGCTGGACGGCCACGTCCAGGATGTAGTCCAGGTCGTCCTCCAAGAGGGCCTGCTGGAACCGCTTTTTCCCGGTGGGGTTTACCCGCTCGCCGATGACCCGCACGCCGTCCAGGGGGACGGGGCAGGGAGGCGTGCACAGGAAGCTCCCGCCCCGATAGCGCCGGGGGACGGGGGTCTTACCCTCCAGGGCGGCCCGCAGTTGACAAATGTAGTCCGGCGAGGTGCCGCAGCAGCCGCCGAAGATGGTGACGCCCGCCTCCAGGCAGGGCAGGAGGGCGGCGGCGAAGTCCTCCGGGCCCATGTCGTACCGGCCCGTCACCGGGTCGGGCAGGCCCGCGTTGGGCTTGGCAATGACGGGCAAACGGGTGCTGGCGCACAGCTCCCGCAGGAAGGGGGCCAGCTTGTCCGGCCCCAGGGAGCAGTTCAGGCCGATGGCGTCCGCCCCTAAACCCTCCAGCGTCCGGGCCATGGAGGCCACGGTACAGCCGGTGAAGGTGCGGCCGTCCGCCTCGAAGGACATGGTGACGGACACGGGGAGGGAGGTGTTCTCCTTCACCGCCAGCAGGGCGGCCTTGGCCTCGTACAGATCGGTCATGGTCTCAATGGATGCCAGATCCGCCCCGGCCCGCTCCCCGGCCACGGCGATCTCTTTGAAATACTCATAGGCTCCCTCGAAGGTCAGGCTGCCCATGGGCTCCAGCAGCTCGCCCAGGGGGCCCATGTCCAGGGACACCTTCACGCCCGTCCCGGCGGCGGCTTCTTTGGCGATGGCGATGGCAGCGGACACCACCTCGTCCACGGTGCGGCCCGTGCCCGCCAGCTTGGGGGCGCTGGCCCCGAAGGTGTTGGCGCACAGGATCTGGCTGCCCGCGGCGATGTATTCCCGGTAGATGGAACGCAGCAGCTCCGGGTCGGTGAAGTTCAGCAGCTCCGGCTTGCCGCCGGGGGGGAGGCCCCGCTGCTGTAATACGGTGCCCATGGCCCCGTCTAAAATGACAATGCCTTGCTTGAAGAAATCAGCGTCCACAGGTGGTTCCCTCCTTGCGGAATTGGCAGTTTTCCCGGAAATTGCAGAACCCACAGCCCCGGATCCGGGCGGGCTGTGGGGCGTCGGACAGGCCGATCACCGCCGTCACCGACTTGGCCGGGTTCAGCAGGAAGCTGCCGGTGACGGTGAGGCCCAGCCGCC
The DNA here is from genome assembly GCA_949451265.1 of uncultured Eubacteriales bacterium. The sequence continues at coordinate 5,355 of CASTQR010000032.1, forward strand.
GCTGGGCGTTCAGGGCGGCGCAGACGGCGGGCTGCAAGTCCAGGGGCAGGTCGCCGTAGCCGGGGCTGAAGCGGTCGGTGCGGTACAGCGCCGGGAAGCGGGCGGCGATCTCGTCCTCCGCGCCGTCGCAGCCCGCCTCCACGAAGGCGCTGCCCAGGGCGTCCAGCAGGACGGCCTCCGCCATGTCCCGGGCCTGGGCGCTTCGCAGCAGGGTATCGAACCGGGCGCCTAACGTACAGGCCAGCAGTACGGCTTGCTCGCTGCCGTCCAGCATCCGCTCCGCCGTGGCGCCGGACAGCGTCACTCCCGCGCCCTGGAGCGAAAAGTGATCCCCTTCCCGCGCCAGGGGATAGGCCGCCCAGACATACCGGGGCTGGAGGGCGGCGGCCAGCTCGTCCGCCAGCGCCTCCGCCTGCTGGCGCAGCTCCGGGCCGGGATGGGGCGCGCCCAGATAGCGCAGGGCCTCGCTGACGTCAGGCCTCCTCATCGCCGCCTCCAGTGCGCACGCCCCGCTCAATGTCCCGCAAATCGTAGGGCACGGTCTGATACACGCAGTAGTTCAGCCAGTTGGCGTACAGCAGGTGGGCGCAGGAGCGCCAGCGCACCAGGGGCTCCCGGCTGGGGTCGTCCTCCGGGAAGTAGTGCCGGGGGATCTGAATATCCACCCCGGCGGCTTTGTCCCGGAGGTACTCCTTGTTCAGGGTGTCCCGGTCGTACTCCGCGTGGCCCATAAGGAACACCTGCCGTCCCTGGGGGGTCTTGACGGCGTAGACCCCCGCCTCCTCCGAGTCCGCCAGCACCTTCAGGCCGGGCACCGCCTCGATGTCAGCCCGATCCACGGTGGTGTTCCGGGAGTGGGGTACCCAAAAGGTGTCGTCAAAGCCCCGGAACAGGATGAAGTTGGCATACTCCACCCGGTGCTGGAACACGCCGAACAGCTTTTGGGGCAGGGCCCGCTTGGGAATGCCGTAGTGGTAGTACAGCCCCGCCTGGGCCCCCCAGCAGATGTGGAGGGTGGAGTGGACATGGGTTTTGCTCCACTCCATGATGGCGCACAGCTCGGGCCAGTAGTCCACCTCCTCAAAGGGCAGGTGCTCCACCGGGGCGCCTGTGATGACCAGGCCGTCGAAATTGCGCTCCTTTACCTCGTCGAAGGTTTTGTAGAAGGACAGCATATGTTCCTGGGAGGTGTTCCGGGAGATGTGCCCGGACGGGGCGATGAGCTCCAGCTCGATTTGCAGGGGGGTATTGCCCAGGACGCGGGCTAACTGCGTCTCCGTGTCCACCTTGGTGGGCATCAGGTTCAGCAGGAGGATTTGCAGGGGGCGGATGTCTTGGGTGACGGCCCGGGTGTCCGTCATGACGAAGATGTTCTCCCGCCGGAGGGTCTGGGTGGCGGGCAGGCGGTTGGGGATTTTAATGGGCATTTGGTTTTCGCTCCTTCCACTGGGTTTGCCGGGAAAACGGTTGACGAACCGGGCCCCAGGCGGTATAATTCCAAAAAACGTATAAGAGGTGTTGACGATGAACCAGTACAGGTTTGAGACCATGCAGCTCCACGCGGGCCAGGAGCAGCCCGACCCCGCCACCGGGGCCAGGGCGGTGCCCATCTACCAGACCACGTCCTATGTCTTTGACAGCTCGGCGGACGCCGCCGCCAAGTTCGATCTGTCCCGGGAGGGGCACATCTACGGGCGGCTCAGCAACCCCACCCAGGCGGTGCTGGAAACCCGGATCGCGGCGCTGGAGGGCGGCTCCGCGGCCCTGGCCACCGCCTCCGGCGCGGCGGCGGTGACCTACGCCATCCAGGCGCTGGCCCAGGCGGGGGACCACATTGTGGCCCAAAAGACCATTTACGGCGGGACCTATAACCTGCTGGCCCACACCCTGGCCCACTACGGCGTGTCCACCACCTTTGTGGACGCCCACGACCTGGCCCAGGTGGAGGGGGCCATCCGGCCTGAGACCAAGGCGGTGTACCTGGAGACGCTGGGCAATCCCAACAGCGATATCCCGGACATCGACGCCATCGCGGCCATCGCCCACCGGCACGGCCTGCCCCTGGTGATCGACAACACCTTCGGCACCCCCTACCTGATCCGGCCCATCGAGCACGGGGCGGATGTGGTGGTCCACTCCGCCACCAAGTTCATCGGCGGCCACGGCACCACCCTGGGGGGGATCATCGTGGACGGCGGCACCTTCGACTGGAAGGCGTCGGACAAGTTCCCCGCCATCGCCCGGCCCAACCCAAGCTACCATGGGGTGTGCTTTGCCGACGCGGCGGGTCCTGCCGCCTTCACCGCCTACATCCGGGCGGTGCTGCTGCGGGACACCGGGGCGGCTATGTCCCCCTTCCACGCCTTTTTGCTGCTGCAAGGGGTGGAGACCCTGTCCCTGCGGCTGGAGCGGCAGGCGGAGAACACCAAGCGGGTGGTGGACTTCCTGGCCGCCCATCCCAAGGTGGACAGGGTGAACCACCCCAGCCTGCCGGATCACCCGGATCACGGCCTGTATGAGAAGTATTTCCCCCGCGGCGGCGCATCCATCTTCACCTTTGAGATCAAAGGCGGCAGGGAGGAGGCCCACAAGTTCATCGACAGCCTGAAGGTGTTCTCCCTGCTGGCCAACGTGGCGGACGTGAAGTCCCTGGTGATCCACCCGGCCACCACCACCCACGGACAGCTCACGGAGGAGGAACTGCTGGATCAGGGGATCAAGCCCAACACCATCCGGCTGTCCATCGGCACGGAGCACATTGACGACCTGCTGGAGGATCTGGAGCGGGGGTTTGCCGCCCTCTAAAAATACCATATTGGAGGGCGGGGATCAAGCCCGGAATACCCGGTACGGGGATTTTCATGGGGAATAGGGACAAAGGCAGGGCCCGCGGAACAGCTCCGCGGGCCCTGTTTTGCTGTCTGACCGGAAGGGGAGGGGACGCCCTCACCCATCCTGGGTCAGCTTTTTCATCCATTGGTATTTCCGGAAGCGCAGGAAGGTGGGCAGGCCCTTGAAGATCTGGTCGGACTGGATCACCAGCACCACCGCCTCCACCGGCCACTTCCACCAGAAGGCCGCCATGAAGGACAGGGGCATCACAATGAGCCAGGTGGAGATCAGGTTCATCTTCATGGTAAAGCCCGCGTCCCCGCCCCCCTGGATGATGCCGAAGCTCACCGGCATCTGGTAGGACATCCCGATCATCACCACGCTCATGACGGCGATGAGGTTGCGGGCCATCTCCGCCGCCTCCGGCGTCAGGTCATACAGTGACACCAAGGGCCCCCGCAGCACAAACAGCACCGCCGCCAGCGTACAGCCGATGGCTACGTCGATGGCAGCCATAGAGCGGGCGTCCGACTTGATCCGTTTCATCTCTCCCCGGCCGATGGCGCTGCCGATCATCACCGCCGATACGGAGGACATGGCAATCACGATCACCTTTAGGTACTGGTAGAAGGTGGTGGCGATGGAGTTGGCGGCGATGGCGTCGTCGGACAGGTGGCCCAGGATAGCGGTCTGCATGGGCACCGAGATCCCCCACAGCACCTGGGAGCACATGATGGGCAGATAGACCTTGGCGTAGTCCCGGCGGAGGGCGGGATCCCGCCGCAGCAGCGCCCCGCCGCTGAACAGGCGGAGTTTCTTGTCCACCTTCAGAATGTAGATCAGCACGATCAAAAATTCCAGCGTCCGGGCGGTGAGGGTGCCCACCGCGGCGCCCAGGATACCCAGCTCCGGGAGGCCGAATTTGCCGAAGATCAGGGTGTAGTTGATGCCTACGTTTACGACGAGGGACACCACCGACACATAGAAAGAGATGTTCACAATGCCTACGCTGCGCAGGGCGGCCATCAGCACGTTGGTGAGGATAAACAGGGCGAATGTCCATTGGAGCAGGGACAGGTACTTGGCCCCCTCCGCCACGATGGCCGCCGAGTCGGTGAACAGGTAGAGCAGGGGCTCCGGGAACAGGGCGCACACCGCCACCAGCGCCGCGCTGAGGATCACCCCCAGCTTGAGGGCGATGCCCGTCAGTGTCCGGACGGGGTCGGGGCGGTTCTGGCCCCAGTACTGGGCGGCCAGGGCCACCAGGGCGTTGCCGATGGACAGGGCGAACTGCTGTACCACGAAAAACACCTGGTTGACGGTGGCGGCGGCGGACAGGGAATCCTGGCTGTACACGCCCAGCATGATGTTGTCCGCCATATTCACGCTGTAGGCCACCAGGTTCTGCATGGCCACCACCAGCAGCATTTTAAACAGGGTTCTGTAGAAGCCGCTGTCCCTGGTGAAAAAGGGCTCCTTTTCGATGGGCCGTTCTGTGGTGGTGTTCATGGTATCCACACTCCCGCTCGCTTGTGCTGCGCCTTGCGGCGGGGGAAGTATATCACACCGGCGGGGGAAAATCAATTCCCTTTTCCCGACCGGCGGGGGATATATGCGGAACATGGGCGCGGTTTGTGTGAACCGCGCCCATGTTCTGGTGATAACTGGTGTTTTCTGTATTGTAAGGGCTGGATGTTCAGGTGTCAGTCCTGAGATTCCACCGCCTGGGTGCGCCACACGAACTTGACCTGTCCCTCCATGTCCCCGCTGATTCCGGAGAAGGAATTGTACCGCTCCGACACAGTCTTCACCGCGTCTACCCGGTCCATCAGCCCGGCCAGATCGCCGTCCACCGCGTCTACCAGCTTCTGGACACCCTCCTCGTTGAACTGCCGCAGGCCGTCGGACAGCTCCATGGCCCCGTCCCGCAGCCGGGTCACGCCGTCGATGAGGGCGGGGGCGCTGTCCTGCATGGCGTGAAGGCCGCCGTAGAGTTGGCCCGCCCCGGCGCTCACACGGTCCGCGCCGTCCTTCAGTGTGCCGACGCCCTGGTTCAGCGTTCCGGCCCCGGCCTGAGCCTGGGCCACCCCGGCGGTGTAGCTTTGCAGGCCGGTGTAAAACTGGCTGTAGCTGTCCAGGGAGGCTTTCAGGGCCGCCACCTGCTGTCCGGCGGGGGAGTCCCCGGCGGCGATCACCCCGTCCAGCACCTGGGCGTAGTTTTCCGTGGTGAGGGCCGGGGCCTGCACCCCCGCCGCGGCCAGCTGGCTGTCGGCGGAGGCCAGCAGGGACTGGAACACCTGGGCCGCGCCGCCGTTCAGGGCCGCGTTCTGCTGGGCCAGGGCGTCTAACCCCTGGCTCAGGGCGGCGGAGCCGGACTGGAGCTGGGCGGCACCGGCGGACAGGCTGTCCGCCCCTTGGGTGAGCTGGGCGGCCCCTTCCGTCAGCTGGTTGATGCCCGCCGTCAGTTCCGTGGAGCTGTCCAGCAGGGCGCACAGGCCGTCATAGAGCTGGGAGGAGCCGTCCATGAGCTGGGCCATAGCGTCGGTGAGCTCGTCCAGCTTGCCGTCCAAGCCGTCCAGGCTGTCAAGGTCTTTGGCTTCCTTGGCCGCGTCGTTGAACAGGCCGTTGGCTGCCAGGGTGACGGTGGTCTCCAGGGCGAAGTTTTCCGCGTCGGCGGTGATCTCCACGTAGTCCGGCAATTCCAGTGTGTCCCGATCCAGGCTCAGGCTGTCCTGAAGGCCGGGGAAGGCCAGCCCCGCCGCTATGGTGCGGCCGCCATCGTTTATCAGCTTGCCGTTGGAGACGGACACATTGGAGAATACCTCATTGTCCAGCACCACGCCGGTCAGCATGGCGAAGGGGACGTAGATTTTTTCCTGGGCGCCGTTGATGTCCATCAGCTCATATTCGTGGTTGGTGTAGTCAAAGCGGATGGTCACCCTGCCGCTCCGGCCCGCCAGATCGGCGGGAGAAATGGGCTGGCCGTCCAGGGTGTAGGACACGGACACCGACACGGGCAGCTCCTTGTCGATGGAGCCCTGGTAGTACACATCGTCCCCCGCGGCGTTCCAGACGCAGGCGTTGTCCCCGCCCAGGGTATAGGACGGGTTCCCCTTCACCGCCTCAATGCCGGTGAGGGTGGTTACGTCGTTGAGAAGATCGCCGCCCTGGGTGTTCCGCACCCAGTCGCTGACGATGATCTTCTCCACTGTGCCGTCGGCGGAGGCCAGGACGTAAACCGTCTCATCCTTCCAGTTTTGCTCCCCGCTATTTGGGGCGGCGTTGAGCTTGGACTCCACGGGGGCGGATTCCGCCGGGGCGGGGTTTTCGGAGGCGTTCATGGCGTACACAGTGCCGCCGATGCCGCTCAGGGCAAGGACGCCGCACAGGGTAAAGGATAAAACTTTTGCAGCAGACTTTTTCATTTTACATATACCTCCACATGGTTGTCGGAATGTTTGGGGTGCTTCAACTGCTTCATCCCTGCGGTGGTGGCGCAGATCAGCGGGTCGCACAGCAGAAGCAGGGCGGGCAGGACGAAGATGACGGACGCCATGCTGACCAGGGCACCCCGGGCCATCAGCATACACATGGAGCTGATGATGTCCAGCTCCGAGTAGAGGGCCACGCCGAAGGTGGCGGCGAACAGCCCCAGGCCGGACACCAGAATGGATGGGATGGAAGCGGTCAGAGCGGTGTGGACGGCGGTTTTTTTGCCGGCCCCGCCGATGCGCTCCGTCTTGTAGCGGGTGGTCATGAGGATGGCGTAGTCCACCGTGGCCCCGAGCTGGATGGTGCTGATGCAGATGGGGGCGATGAAGGGCAGGCTCTGGCCCAGGTAGTGGGGGAGCCCTAAGTTGACGAAGATGGCGGCCTCAATGACCGCGATGAGGAGGAAGGGCAGGGTGAAGCTCTTTTCCACGATGGCGATGATGAGGAAGATGGCGATGATGGAGACGGCGTTCACCATTTTGAAGTCGTGGTCGGTGGTTTCGATCATGTCCTTCATGCAGGGGGCCTCACCGATGAGCATACCGCCCTGGTCGTACTGCTTCAGGATGTCGTTCAGCGCGCTGATCTGGGCGTTTACCTCGTCGCTGGCCACCTTATATTCCGAGTTGATGAGGAGCAGACGCCAGTTGTCGCTTTTCAGCTTTTCCGTGACGGACTGGGGCAGGAACTCCTCAGGGATTCGGGAGCCGACGACGGATTCCATGCCCAGAACGTACTTTACGCCGTCCACCCGCTCCATCTCGTCTGCCATAGCCCGCACCTGCTTGGCGGGGAGCTTCGCGTCCACCAGCAGCATATGGGTGGAGGCGATGTGGAAATCGTCCCGGAGCTTTTCCTCGGCGGCCACGTACTCCATGTCCGCGGGGAGGCACTGGCCCATGTCGTAGTAGACCTCGCCGTTCGTTCGGTTATAGCCGTACAGGGCCGGGGGCAGGATCAGGGCGAACACCGCCAGGAACACCGGGAACGCCTTCACCACGCCCTGGGACAGCTTGCCCATGCTGGGGATGAGGGAGCGGTGGCGGGTCTTTTGCAGGGGCTTGTCGAACACCAGGATCAGCGCGGGCAGCACGGTGACGCAGCCCAGCACCCCCAGCAGCACGCC
>CASTQR010000033.1 GCA_949451265.1 uncultured Eubacteriales bacterium
CCACGGGGATGATCAGGCCCATGTCCTTCTTGGTGCGCTCGTTGAACTCCTTGGTAAAGGCGGCGATGTTCACGCCGTGCTGGCCCAGGGCGGGGCCCACAGGGGGGGCCGGGGTTGCCTGGCCGGCGGGGATTTGCAGCTTGACATATCCAGTAATTTTCTGTGCCATTTGAAACAGCACCTCCTACATGAAATGTGGTGGTGACGGGATCCGCCCGCGGGGGATCCCTCCCACGGCAGTCTGCCTGCCTTGTTTCTCTGCTTGTTGTCACGCCTCGCCTGTTCGCGACGGCTCGGACGCTCAGATCGTCTCGACCTGATCCAGTTCCAATTCCACGGGGGTCTCCCGGCCGAACATGGACACCACCACGCGGACCTTGCCCCGCTCGGTGTCCAGCTCCTCCACCGTGCCGATGAAGGAGGCCAGTGCGCCGTCGGTGATCTTCACGCTGTCGCCCACGTTGTAGCCCACCACGATCTCCCGCTTTTCGACACCCAAAGCGGCGATCTCCTCCTCGGTAAGGGGGATGGCCTTGTTGGCGGCCCCCACGAAGCCGGTGACGCCCCGGATGTTGCGCACCAGGTGCCAGGTCTCGTCGGTCATGATCATCTTCACCAGCACGTAGCCGGGGAACACCTTGCGCTCCACGGTTTTGGGGCCGTTGTCGGTGATCTCGGTGACCGTTTCCAGAGGGATGGACACCTCGGCGATCAGATCGTGCATATTGCGGTTTTCCACAGCCTGCTGGATGGACACGGCCACCGTGTTCTCATAGCCGGAGTAGGTGTGGGCCACATACCACTTCAGTTCGTCCGCCATGGCCCGTTACTTGCCGAAAAGCTGGAGCAGGGCGCCGACCACGGCGTGGGCCAAGGCGTCGAACACCCAGATGCAGGCGCCCACGATGAGGACGCACACGATCACGATGCCCACGTTCTTCACCACGTCCTTGGCGGACGGCCAGGTGACCTTCTTCAGCTCGCCCTTCAGGTCCTTGAGCCAGCGCAGGACGCGGTTGGACTTTTTGGCGTCCTTCTTCTTCTCCTTGGGGGCCTTGGCCTTCTTGTCGGAGCTTACGGTCTCCTTCTGAGCGGCGTTATCCCGCTTCTCCTGTTCAGACATTCAGTTCAACCCTTCTTTCGTTTGAGCCGCGGCCCATTACTTGGTTTCGGTGTGCAGAGTGTGCTTTCTGCAGAAGGGGCAGTACTTGTTGAGCTCCAGACGCTCGGTGGTGTTGCGCTTGTTCTTCTTGGTGTTGTAGTTGCGCTGCTTGCACTCGGAGCAGCGCAGCACGACCTTCACACGGTTCCCGGCTTTCGCCATTCTCGGCACCTCCTTTTGAATTTGCCGCCGGCAAAAAAACGCCGGACGGCCTGAGCCGATCCGGCGCTCCCAAATGGGCGGACTTCGCCCATCGTCAAGCTACGGGGGATCGGCGCGTTGCCTCCCTGCGGCCTCCGGGGAGGATCAGGGTTTTTGCGCCTATCCCGTAAAAATACGCGCAAAAAGAAAGCCCTGCTCACAGGTGCTGATAATATATCACACCTTGGGGGGCTTGTCAAGCATTGTTTTGTCACGCGTCATGCTTAGGTATAGTGTATCCGTTTTACTCCGCTAAAACGAACTTGACTTGGTTGCAGTGAGGAAGTATACTTTGCTTTACTGCTGATGGCAACAAGGGAAAGCTAGGGTGGAGGATATTAAGGATGATTACATATAAAGAGTTTGGGTGTGAACTGTTAGAACAGGTTATGTTACTGTATCGGTCAGAGAATTGGAATATCTATGCGGAGCGGGATCAGGTAAGGAGCGCATTTGACCATTCCTTGTACATACTTGGTGCCTTTGAGTGTGAAAAATTATTAGGGTTTATTCGCTGCCTTGGCGATGGTGAATATGATATATATGTGTCTGATTTAATTGTTGATCAGGAATACCGGCGGCTGGGTATAGGAAAGGCTTTGCTGTCAAAGTCCATGAAAAAATTTAATCATGTTGAGAACTTTGTTTTGATGACAGGTTTAGAGGAGGAAGGCAACAAGCGTTTTTACCGAGCTATGGGCATGAAGGAGTTCAAAGAAAATCGGCTGATTGGGTACATTCGCTGAATCAGGCTGTTCAAAGGAGGGATCAAAATGCGCGTGATGGCCATCGACTACGGCGAAGCCCGGACGGGGGTGGCGGTGTCCGATGCCGCCGGGCTGCTGGCGGGCTATACCACCGTGATCCGGGGCCGCCAGCCGGAACGTGTGGCGGAGGAGGTGGCCCGGATCGCGGCAGAGCGGCAGGCGGAGGAGCTGGTACTGGGCTTCCCCCGGAACATGGACGGCACCGAGGGGCCCAGGGCGGAGCTCTACCGACAGTTTGCGAAGCTGGTAGAGGAACAGGCCGGGATGCCCGTCCGCCTGTGGGACGAGCGGCGCACCACCATTGAGGCCCACCAGATCCTCCACGCCGCCGGGAAGCGGGAGAAGGCCCACAAAAAGAACGTGGACGCGGTGGCGGCGTCCCTGATCTTGGAGGGATACCTGGCCTACCGCGCCCGCAATCCGTAGCGCTATTTTTCGGGCGGCCCTTTCCTGGGGTAAGGGTCGGGGCAGTCGGTCAGCTCCGCCAGATAGTCCATGCTGGTGTTCAAAGCCACCGCGATGCGCTTGCATTGCTCAAAGGACATATTGCGTGTCCCGCGTTCAATTTTTGAGTAATCGCTTTGATCTATTTCGGTCAGCATTTGCATTTTTACTTGGGTATATTTTCGTTTTTTCCTCAAATCCCTCAACCGCGACATATCATCACCCATTAAAATTATGGCAAATTGACCTATTGATTTTAAGGAGGTGTAGACCTATAATGACCTTGGGTGATGGACATGATAGACTATAAACAAATGTATAAGAGAATGTTTCAGGAGATGACAAAGGCAATCCTAACCCTGCAGGAGGTTCAGCGGGAGTGTGAGGAGATGTACATTTCCGCGGAGGACACCAAACTGACGGTTTTGCCAAACCCATCCACGGAGCAGACAGAACAGTAAAAGCGGCAGGGCAATGCCCCGCCGCTTTTCTCAAACAAACTCCAAATCCGAAACCAGGCTTTACGCCAGCGCCGCAGTATCCAGCGCGATCATCAGCTCCTCGTTGGTGGGGATCAACAGCACCTTCACCTTGGAGTCGATGGCGGAGATGATGGCCTCCTTGCCCCGGACGTTGTTGGCGTCCCCGTCCATCTTCACGCCCATGAACTCCAGCCCGGAGGCGATGGCCATGCGCTGCTGGGCGTCGTTCTCGCCCACGCCGGCGGTGAAGATGATGGCGTCCACCCCGCCCATGGCGGCAGCGTAAGCGCCGATGTACTTCTTCACGCCGTAGCTGAACATATCCAGGGCCAGCCCCGCCCGGGTGTTCCCCTGCTCGGCGGCGGCGCCCAGGTCACGGAAATCCGAGGACACGCCGGACACGCCCTGCACGCCGGACTTCTTGTTGAGCACGTTCAGCATCTCCTTGATGTCCATGCCGTACTTGTTCATCAGGAACTCCAGGATGCCCGCGTCCAGGTCGCCGGAGCGGGTGCCCATGGGCAGGCCAGCCAGGGGGGTGAAGCCCATAGAGGTGTCCACGCTCTTGCCATGGCACACGGCGGCGATGGACGAGCCGTTCCCCAGGTGGCAGGAGATGAGCTTCAAGCTCTCGATGGGCTTGCCCAGCATATCCGCCGCCCGCTGGGTGACGTACTTGTGGCTGGTGCCGTGGAAGCCGTAGCGGCGCACCTTGTCCTTCTCGTAGTACTCGTAGGGCAGGGCGTAGGTGTAGGCCACGGGGGGCATGGTCTGGTGGAAGGCGGTGTCGAACACGGCCACCTGGGGCACGTCGGGGCCCATGACTTTGGAACACGCCTTGATGCCGGTGATGTTGGCGGGGTTGTGGAGGGGGGCCAGGGGGATGCACTCCTCCAGGGCGGCCATCACCTTGCCGTCGATCTTGACGGAGGAGGCGAAGGTCTCGCCGCCGTGGACGACGCGGTGGCCCACCGCCTCGATCTCCTTCATGGAGCCCACCACGCCGTTGGCGGGATCCACCAGGGCGTCCAGCACGGCCTGGATGGCTTCGGCGTGGGTGGGCATGGCCACGTCCTTGGCGTCGATGGTGTCCTTGCCGGGGGCCTTGTAGGTGAATTTGCCGTCGATGCCGATGCGCTCGCACAGGCCCTTGGCCATGACTTCCTGGGTGTTGGTGTCCAGCAGCTGGTACTTCAGGGACGAGCTGCCGGCGTTGATTACCAGAACTTTCATGTTCCGCACTCCTTTGTTCCGGGGCGATCTCGGGGGCCCCAAAATAATGACGGGCAAAACCGCGCCGCGCGACCCTCTCTCTTTGCGGATTGATGCGGTTTTGCTTTACTTCCGCCCGCCTTTGGGGGTATAATAGCCCAGGGCGGCGGAGCCGGGACGGGCGTACCCGCCCCCATACCGGACATATTATACTACGATGGCCCGGATATCGCAAGTATTTTTCTCGGTTTTACCAAAAAGAGTCAACCCGGCCTGTCCGGGGGAGGGGAGGGCGGGCCGTGAAGGCGGCGGGCATTGTGGCGGAGTATAACCCCTTCCACGGGGGGCACGCCTTCCATATCGCGGAGACCCGGCGGCTGCTGGGGGGCTGCGCCATTGTGGCCGCCATGAGCGGGAACTGGGTGCAGCGGGGGGAGTGCGCCGTGCTGGACAAGTGGGCCCGGGCCCGCATGGCCCTGGAGGGCGGCGTGGATCTGGTGCTGGAGCTGCCCACGGTGTGGGCCGTGTCCTCGGCGGAGTCCTTCGCCCGGGGGGCCATAGACCTTCTGGAGGGAACCGGCGTGATCACCCACCTCTCCTTCGGCAGCGAGTGCGGGGATGTGGACGGGCTCCGGCGGGTGGCCGCCTGCCTGGACGGGCCGCTGTACCCGGAGACGCTGCGCCGTTTCCTGGATGAGGGCCTGCCCTTCGCCGTCTGCCGCCAGCGGGCGGCGGAGGAACTGCTGGGGCGGGAGCTGGCGGGGCTGCTGGCCCAGCCCAACAACAACCTGGGGATTGAGTATATCCGGGCGCTGAACGCCCTGGGCAGCGGCATCCAGCCCGTCACCGTCCGGCGGGAGGGCGCGGCTCACGACGGCGGCGATCACCCGGACTGCCCCTCCGCCTCCTTCCTGCGGGGGGAGATTTGGGCGGGGCGGGTTCCGGCGGACAACCCCGCCTGTATGGACTATGGGGAGCGTTGGGCGCTGGCCGCCCTGCGTTCCATGGATGAGGAGGACTTCGCCGCCCTGCCCGACTGCGGGGAGGGGCTGTCCCACCGGCTGTACCGGGCCGTCCGGCAGGGCCGGACGCTGGGGGAGGTCTATGAGCTGGCGAAAACCAAGCGGTACGCCCACGCCCGGATACGGCGGGCGGCGCTGTGGGGGGCGCTGGGCCTGCGGGCCTGTGATAGGCCGGAGCACCCGCCCTGCCTGCGGGTGCTGGGGGCCACGGAGCGGGGCCGGGAGCTCCTGCGGGAGATGAAAACCAAAGCCGCCCTGCCGGTGATCACCAAGCCCGCCCACGGGCGGGGAATGCCTGTGCTGGAGCTGGAGGCCCGGTGCACCGACCTGTACCAGCTGTGCCGCCGGGAACCGGGCCCCTGCGGGACGGAGTGGACGACAAACCCGGTGATGCTGTGAGGGACTGTTATGCGGGATTTCAGTGAAGTGCTCCGCGCGCTGCGGACGGAGAAAAAAGTCTCCCAAAAGGCCCTGGGCGAAGTCCTGGGCGTCAGCGACCGCAGCATCCGTTTTTACGAAACCGGCGAACACCGGCCCGACTTTGACGGGTTGTTGGCGCTGGCCGACTATTTCCAGGTCTCGCCGGACTATCTGGCGGGCCGGAGTGAAGAAAGGAAGTCATAACCATGAGAGCCTGTGAACGCCTGTTGAAGTACGTGGCCGTCAACACCCAGTCCTCCCCGGAGACGGGGGCCACCCCCTCCACCCCCGGCCAGTGGGAGCTGGCCCGCCTGCTGGTGGACGAGCTGAAGGGGCTGGGGCTGGAAACCCCCTCCGTCAACGAGTTCTGCATTGTCACCGCCTGGCTGCCCGCCACGGCGGGGCTGGAGGACGTACCCGCCCTGGGCCTGCTGGCCCACATGGACACCGCCCCCGCCTTCTCCGGGGAGCACGTGAACCCCATCGTCCACGAGAACTATGACGGCGGCGATATCGTCCTGCCCAAGGAGGGCCGGGTGATCCGGGCCGCCGACTTCCCCTGGCTGTCCCGGTTCCGGGGGAAAACCCTCGTCACCGCCGACGGCTCCACCCTGCTGGGCGCGGACGACAAGGCGGGCATCGCCGAGATCATGACCCTGTGCGAACGGCTCATCAAGGAGGGCATCCCCCACGGGCGGCTGTGTATCGCCTTCACCCCCGACGAGGAGATCGGCGAGGGCCCCGACCACTTCGACGTGGAAGCCTTCGGCGCCAAGTACGCCTACACCGTGGACGGCTCCGCCCCCGGCGTCATCGCCTACGAGAACTTCAACGCCGCCGGGGCGGTGGTGGACATCACCGGCGTGTCCGTCCACCCCGGCGGGGCCAAGGGGATCATGGAGAACGCCCTGCTGATGGCCCAGGAGTTCAACGCCCTCCTGCCGCCGGAGGATATTCCCGGCAAGACCGAGGGATACGAGGGCTTTTTCCACCTGGACGGCCTGTCCGGCACCGCCGCCGCCTGCCGGATGGAGTATATCATCCGGGATCACGACAGGGAGAAGTTTGAGGCCCGGAAGGCTTTGATGGAAAAGGCCGCCGCCCAGGTCCGGGCCGCCCATCCCACCGCGCGGGTGGCCCTCACCCTGACGGACAGCTACTATAATATGAAGGAGAAGCTGGCGGACTGTATGCACCTGGTGGAGAACGCCAACAAGGCGGCGGGTATGGCGGGCCTCACCCCCGCCGCCGAGGCCATCCGGGGCGGCACCGACGGGGCCCGGCTCAGCTTCATGGGCCTGCCCTGCCCCAACCTGGGCACCGGGGGGTATAACTTCCACGGGCCGCTGGAGCTGGCCTGCGCCGAGGAGATGGACACGGTGGTGGACATCCTGCTCCACATCGTCCGGCTGTACGCGGAATGATTCACAGTTTATTGATTATTTTACCAGCGGAAAGGTCTATAATAATCTGAACATCCAAGTAAGGAGGGCTTCCCCTTGCTATACCGAAACAGCCACTACGGCCCCATTGACAAGTTCTGCTCCAAGCACCCCCGGTTTGGTATCCCCAATCTCGCCATGTATGTCGCCATTGCCCAGGCGGCGGTGGGCATACTGGACCTGCTGATGAAGGGCCGGCTCATCGCCATGATGATTTTCTTCCGGCCGTTTATTTTCGCCCCCCTCTTTCAGGTGTGGCGGCTGATTACCTTCATCCTGGTGCCCCAGAGCACCAACCCCTTCTATATGCTTCTGGGCTGCTACGTGGTATTCTGGACGGGCCAGATGCTGGAGCGGGAGTGGGGCACGGCGAAATTCAGCCTGTTCTACCTGTGCGGGGTTCTGCTGTCCATCCTGGGCGGGCTGCTGCTGGGGAGCACCGACATCTATTACATCCACCTGTCCTTCTTCCTGGTCATCGCCACCATGTACAGCGAGATGCAGGTGCTGTTCATGTTCGTGCTGCCCATCAAGATGAAGTGGCTGGCCCTGCTGGACGTGGCCCTCATCCTGCTGGAGGCCGTCGAACATGGGCCGTCTGTGATCCTGCTGGCCCTGCCCAGCTTTGTGAACTACTTCATCTTCACCTGGCCCTTCTGGTCCATGAAGCTGGGCTTCGCCCGCCGCAGGGCGGATCCCCAGGTCATCAACTTCAAGAAGGCCCAGAAGCAGGCCCAGAAAAAGGCCCAGGAGACGGGGGGCTGCCTCCACAAGTGCGCGGTGTGCGGGCTGACGGATCAGGACGACCCCAGTATGGAGTTCCGGTACTGCTCCAAGTGCGACGGGTACTACTGCTACTGCGCCAACCACATCAACAACCATATCCACATTCACGAGGATTGACGTGAAAGGCCCCCGCGGTCTATGACCGCGGGGGCTTTTTCTGACTTTGAGCGTTTTCCCGCGGGACGGGGAGAGGGCTTTTTCATTCCCAATAGGCGGCGGCCCAGCAGTCGAACTGCTCCACGGTGAAGCCCGCGGCCCGGAGGGCGTCCGTCCACGGCCCCTCCTCCACCACATAGACACAGGCCGGATCGGGCTCCCCCAGCCCGGTGAGGAACCGGAACCGCCCGAAGCCCTCCACATCCAGAAAGGCGCTGGGGTAGTTGGTATAGCGCACCGTGTCCCGGTACTCCCACGGCTCCTGGCCGCTGTAGAACAGCACCCGGGCGTAGTTGGCGCTCCGGGCCACCCGAATCTCCCCCTCCTGGGAGAGGGCGGCGTCCACCGCCTGCTCCAGCCCCGCGCCGAAGTGCTGGCGGGTCTCCTGGGCGTAATCCGTGAAATAATACCCCGCAAACCGGACAAACAGCGCCGCATAGATCAGGAGGGGAACGGCCAGCGCTCTGGGATCCAGCCGGCCGCACAGCGCCCACGCGCCCAGCCCAGCCAGCAGTACCACCGGGATCCATAAGGTGTTCACCCGGTTCACGTTGGCGTTGAGGGTAAGGCCCTGCAAAAGCCCCGCCGCAAGCTGGATCACCAGGAGGGCGGCCGGCCGGACCTCCCGGCGGGACAGCCCCTCCCACGTTTCCCGAACGGCCCACACAAGCCCCGCAAGGGCCAAGGGCAGGGTGCCGTAGTAGAACAGGCCGAACCGCTCCGTCCCGTTCCAAGGCAGGCTGTCCCCCTGCTGGCGGAAGATGTCCAGCAGTCTGGCGGCGTGGGCGGGGAGGCGGGACAGGGAAAACTCGCTGTCCCGCATGACCACCAGCTTGGGGACGGTGAAGGGGCCCAGATGGAGCTCCGGCAGCAGGCCCCAGTTCACCAGCAGGAACAGCAGCAGCGGCAGGGCCAGGGCCAGCAGCAGCGCAGCCGATGCCCAGGCCCACGCCCCGTCCCGGCCCCGGAGGCGGAGCTTGCCGCACCATAGGGCGTACCCGCCCTGGAGGAGCAGGATCAGGGGGACGAAGGGCCAGATGGCGGCGTAGCAGTACAGGGCCAGCCCGTACATCAGGGCGGACAGGGGAAGCCAGCGGCAGTCCTCCAGCCCCCGCAGAAAGAAGTACAGCCCAAACAGCAGGAAGCCGGGGGCCAGGTTGGACTCCAGCCCCCACCGGGACAGCATCACGTGCCAGGGGCACACCGCCAGCAGGAGCATCCCGCACAGCCCCGCCCAGCGGCCCGCCGTCCGCTTCGCCACGCCGTAGGCGGCGGGGAGGGACAGCACCCCCACCAGGAGCTGGGGCAGGCGCACAGCCAGGGCCGTCCGCCCGAACAGGGCCAGGAAGGGCAGCATGAGATAGCTCTCCAGGGCGTTCATGCCGCTGCCCCAGGCGGTGAGGTACACCGGCAGGGAGCGGCCGAAGGCGTCCCGCCCTGTGGCCAGCAGGCACCACGCCTCGTAGCCGGCGAAGGCCTCGTCCTGGTTCAGGCCGTCCGGCACGGCCCCGAACCGCCAGACACGGACGATGACCCCTGCCAGCAGAACCAGGAAAAACAGGGCGCGGATCAGCCAGTCCTCCCCCTCCCGGGGGCGTGTCCGGCTTGTCATGGGCGTCCCTCCCCTCCGGCGGGGGGCAGATTGCAAATCCGGCCCGCCGCCCCGCGTTTTGCCCCATTATATAAGGAATCCCGGCGGTATGTCAAGGGGACGGCCCGGCGGGGGGGCGGGTTTCCCGTCGAAGCAGGGCACCGGCGGGGGAAGTCAGCCATAGGATAGCTTGCGGGCCGTCCGCGGGGCGGCCCGCGCCGAAAGGAGCTGCGAGCAATGCGATATGAGACTTTGTGTCTGTCCGCCCTCCCGGAGGGGGAGAGCGCCTATGTCACCCAAGTGAACGCGGGGCCCGCCATGGACCGGCGGCTCACCGACCTGGGGCTGGTGCGGGGCACCCGGGTGACCTGCGTGCTGAAAAGCCCCGCGGGGGACCCCTGCGCCTACCTGATCCGGGGGGCGCTCATCGCCCTGCGCCGGACGGACGCGGACGGGATCACCCTGGAGCGCAGGGCCCAGGGACAGCCCGTGGGGGTGGCGGCCACATGAACCGGGTGGCGCTGGCGGGCAACCCCAACGTGGGCAAGTCCACCCTGTTCAACGCCCTCACCGGGTTAAGGCAGCACACGGGGAACTGGGCCGGGAAAACCGTGGCTACCGCCCGTGGGGAATATACTTACGGAGGCCAGGAGTACCAGCTCATCGACCTGCCCGGAACCTACTCCCTGGCGGCCCACTCCCAGGAGGAGGCGGTGGCCCGGGACTTTATCGAGAGCGGCCAGGCGGACGGGGTGGTGGTGGTGTGCGACGCCACCTGCCTGGAGCGCAACCTGATCCTCGTCCTCCAGGTCCTGGAGCTGACGGGGAAGGTGCTGGTGTGCGTCAACCTGATGGACGAGGCGAAGCGGCTGGGGGTGGAGGTGGATCTGCCCGCCCTGTCCCAGCGGCTGGGTGTGCCGGTAGTGGGCACCGCCGGGGCGAGGCAGGACGGGCTGGACGCCTTCAAGGAGGCGGTGGCCGCCCTGGTGGCGGCGGACGCCCCCGCCGCGCCCGAGCGCACCCCCGGCGACCGGGTGACGCTGGCCGAGCGGTACGCCGCCCAGGTGGTGCGCAGCGAGGCGGTGGATCGCCTGCGCCGCCAACGGCGGATCGACCGCTTACTTACCTCCAAGGCCACGGGCATCCCCCTGATGCTGCTGCTGTTTGGGGCGGTGGTGTGGCTGACGGTGGCGGGGGCCAACGTGCCCTCCGCCCTGCTGACGGAGCTGTTCGCCCGGATCGGGACGGTGCTGGAGGGCTGGCTGGCCGTGGCCCCGGACTGGCTGCGGGGGCTGCTGCTGGACGGGGTGTACCGGGTCACCGCCTGGGTGGTGGCGGTGATGCTGCCCCCCATGGCCATCTTCTTCCCCCTGTTTACGCTGCTGGAGGATCTGGGATATCTGCCGAGGGTGGCCTTTGTGATGGACCACGCCTTCCAGAAGGCTAAAACCTGCGGCAAGCAGTGCCTGACCATGTGTAGAGCAAAATTTAGGGTACATACGGTCACAACAGCCATATTGCAATGATTTGATATATTGCTTTGAATTTACCGGAAATACCCCGGTGGGTTGAAAGGAGTGTATTAAACGTGTGCGCTTTAATAAAAGTTAAATAGTCCAACACAGAAATTAAACTGTGCAAGGCAGGGCATTCATAGTATAATTATATCAGCAGGAAAGGAACAGCCACAAGGGTACTCCACTATCGGTTATCCGATAACCCATGGGGCAGAGAAAGCCAACACCATGAAACACCACCGAGAGCGGGACGGCGCAGGCCGTCCTGCTTTCGTATAGGAGGGTATACCCTTTGCGGTTAGAGCCGTAGGCCGGGTGACCTTCCTTTGCGATTTAAAAAGGAAGCGGTTACTTATCCCTGTCGAACAATTCATCAACGGACACACCTAAGACTTCCGCAAGGCCGTATAATTCAATATCGGTTACAGTGCGTTGCATATCCTCTATTCGGGATATAGACCCACGGCAGATATAGACGGCAAGGGTTTCCAGCTTGTTTGACAATGCCTGTTGGCTCATGCCCTTTGCTATTCGCAGTTGCCGAACATTCTTTCCCAAGAAAGAGTTGGTGGATATGATCGAAAATTATATCCGTTATTACAACAGCCATCGTGTGCAGCGCAATCTCGGCATCCTTACGCCGCTGGAGAAATACAACCTGTATTTAGCGGCATAAAAACCGCAGATTCCGGTCGGCTGCTTTAGCCGCCAATCGGAATCTGCGGTTGCCACAGCGCCGCAGCGCTGTGAACTTTCTTTCAATTATTTCGCTGCCTACTTGAGGGGGAACAGTTCCGTCCGGGACGGGCCGCGCTGTCATTGTTCGGCGCTCCTCCGATCCACGCCGGACCGCCTGTCCTTCCCGGAGCGCCGCTCCTCCCCGGTCCACGGCTCCCGGCTCACCCGCCGGTCTTTGCCGGAGCGCCGGTCCTCCCCGGCGCGGCGCTCCTGCCCGGGCAGCTCCTCTGGGGACTGGGGGGCGTCCTCGTCGAACATGGCGAACAAATCCTCCTCCATCAGCACCGGGCGGCGGCGCTTCACCAGGGAGATGAGGATGGGGTAGAGCACAATGGCCACCAGCCCCCCGGAGAAGCCGTTGTTGTAGAGGTTCATCCCCTCCAGGGGCAGCCCCGCCTGGAGCACCACCGAGGAGTGGAGCAGCCCCGCCAGCACCCCGAAGGGCCACCCGAACACCCCGGCGAAGGGGGCCAGGGTGGTGCCGAACAGCCCCGCCAGCTGGAGGGA
>CASTQR010000034.1 GCA_949451265.1 uncultured Eubacteriales bacterium
GCCTTGCAACTCTCTTTTTGGTAACTTCTGGTTAACTTAATGGCATTGCTCAAACAGAGGTACCGTCCGGCGAGATGCCCTGGCCTTCATGGTGTCCTTCTCCACCAAGATCCGCCTGCCGTCCTCCTCAATCCCCTCCACTACCGTGTGGCGTACAACGATACGGTTCCCTTCAAAGTCGATGTCCTCCCACCGCAGGCCCAGCGCCTCACTGCGCCGGAACCCATAGGCCAGTGACAAGGTGACCGGCACCTCCAGTTTGGTGCCCTTGACCGCCTCGATCAACTGCTGTGCTTCCGGCAAAGAATAGTAGTTGACCTTGGGCGGTTGGCGTTTCGGAGCTTTCAAGAATTCTGTCGGATTCTCCTGTATGATTCCCAGCCTGTGCGCCTCGTGGAAAACGCATTTCAGCAGGGCGTGGTGATGCCGGGCGGTGGTGCTGGACAGCCCATTGAACTCAAGGAAACTGTAGTAGTCCTCAATATCCCAGAAAGAGATCTGCCGGAGCGGCGTATCGCCAAAACAATTGCGCATATGGTGCTCCACCATGTGCCTGTAGTTGCGATAGGTGGATGGGGAGATTTCCGGCTTGCGTTTCTCAATCCAGGCCAGCGCGAAATCAATAAACACCACGTTGGGGTGGTTTTGTTCCACCTGCTGCTTGCGGGTGTATTCCGCGCACAGGGCGTTCAACTTCTCCTGGGCCCGCTGCTTGTTGTTTGATACGGACAGTTCCAGATCAAACCGCTTTTGGAGCCGCCGCCCGTCCGGGTGCTTCAAGTTGAGGATTGCGTAGTATTTGTCATTGACTTCTACCAGTCTGCCTGTTATCATGGTTATGTTCCCTCCTGCAATCATTCTGCAATTTCTTTGGCTTTTAGGCCATGACTTATAGCTAAAAAAGTATATCAAAAAACCGACAATCAAACAAAAAAGTTCGATTATCGGTTGCTATATTCAATGTTAAAGTTTATGGAAAAACAGGCTCATCGGGCTCATAACCCGACGAGTTACCATCCTCCAGTTGCATACCTTTGCAAATCATGCGTTTCTTTCCGATTTATTCCGTTTTAAAGTTATTTTTTCTTCATAGCGTTCGCAATCAACCTGCAATCTTCACCTCCCGCGCAGCCGTCCTTGAAGAGGAACGGCTGCTTTCATTTTCAGGGGCTTTTTTCTCCGGGCCTCCAAGCCCGAAGGGTGAGCAGTTACGCCTTCATATCAAACAGCTTGTCCCCCAAAGTGTCCTTTTGACACCACCACGTGGGGCGCCGTCCCGTCCACCACCGCCGCCCCCAGCGCCGGTATGATCACCGCGTCCAGGGACCCCGGGTCGCCGGAACAGAGCACCTCCTCCGTCTCCAGCCCGGCGGCCTGGGCGTGGCGCTCCACCCGGCGCATGAGGGTGGACTTGCCGCTGCCGGGGCCGCTCTTGATGATATACAGCGCCCGGAACCGCTCCGGGTCGGACAGCTGGTGGTACAGGGAATAGAACCCCGAGGGGGTGTTCCCCCCGAGGAAGTATTGGATGTTCGGCATCCTGAATAAAGCCTCCTCCTGATTGGGCGGGGCGGCTGTCGCCGCCGGGCGATCCGCCCCCGCCCTGGTTTTTCATATCAACCTATGCGGGGAAGGGCGGAAGGGTGCCGCGCCCCCTCGTCCAACTGCCAAATCCGCCACAAATTTTCACCGCAAAATTGGTGCTTTTAGGGTTGACGGCGGGGGCCTGTCCGAGATATAATGCAAAGCAGGAAATCGACATTTTTTTAACAATCAGGCCCTGTTCTGGGATGGCTTTCCAGCTGTCCCGTCCCGGCCCCCACACTTTGCTGAGGAGGGAACTGCCCATGCGCCATTATGAAACCACAGTACAGAAGCTGAAGGACGAGGTGCTGACCGCCGTGGCCCGGCTCGCCTGGAACGAGCGGCTCCAGACCAACGACCTGCTGAACATCCCGGAGGAGATCATCCCCGGCCCGGAGGCCCAGATGCGCTGCTGCATCTACAAGGAGCGGGCCGTGGTCACCAGCCGGATCAAGATGGCCATGGGCGGCGACCGGGCCAACCCCGCCCTGGTGGAGGTGCTGCCCATCGCCTGCGACGAGTGCCCCGTCACCGAGATCAGCGTGGGCCCGTCCTGCCGGGGCTGTATCGCCCACCGCTGTATGGAGGTGTGCCCCAAGGGGGCCATCCACATCGAGAACCACCGGGCCACCATCGATCATTCCAAATGCGTGCTGTGCGGCAAGTGTATTGAGGCCTGCCCCTACGGCGCCATCACCAAGAATATGCGCCCCTGCGAGCGGGGGTGCCCCGTGAAGGCCATCTCCATGGGCCCCGACCGGAAGGCCAACATCGACGTGAACAAGTGCATTTCCTGCGGCCAGTGCGTCATCCAGTGCCCCTTTGGCGCGGTGATGGACAAATCCTACATCGTGGACGTGATCCAGATGCTGCTGGGGGCGGAGAAGTGGGGCCTCCACGTGTATGCCATCCTGGCCCCCTCCTTCGTGGGGCAGTTCGACTGCACCCCCGGCCAGATGGTCGCAGCCCTGAAGGAGATGGGCTTCTATGACGTGGCGGAGGTGGCGTTGGGCGCCGACCTCACCGCCCAGGCCGAGGCCGCCGAGTTTGAGGAGCGGGAGGGCGGCCCCATGACCTCCTCCTGCTGTCCCGCCTTCGTGGCCTTTGTGGAGCGGCATATGCCCGACCAGGTGCCCCTGGTGTCCACCACCCCCTCCCCCATGGTGATGCTGGGCCGGAGCATCAAGGACCGGGATCCCCTGGCCCGCGTGGTGTTCATCGGCCCCTGCGTGGCAAAGAAGCGGGAGTTCCACCTGGGCCGCACCAGGGCCAGCGTGGATCTGGTGCTGACCTTCGAGGAGCTCTACTCCATACTGTCCGCCAAGGGCATCGACGTGACCAAGATGAAGGAGATCCCCCTGGATCACGCCAGCGGCTATGGCCGGGGCTTTGCCGCCGGCGGCGGCGTGGCGGCGGCGGTGGCCCAGGGCCTCAAGGAGCGGAACAGCACCGTGGAGGCCAGGACCGTGGCGTGCAGCGGCATCGAGGAGTGCAAGCTGGCCCTGCTGAAGATGTCCAAGGGGGTTCTGCCGGAGAACTTCATCGAGGGCATGGCCTGCATGGGCGGCTGCGTCCAGGGCCCCGGCGTCATCAACCGGAGCCCCAAGAACAAGAACGAGGTGGCCAAGCATATGAAGGAGGCGGGCAAGCGCACCATCACCGAGGCGGTGAACGCCATCGGCGGCCCCGCCGAGGTGCCCGCCGAGAGCAGCGACAAGAAGCCGGGCGGCGCCGTGGAGAAGGCCCGGGTATAATTTGAACCGTACATCGGCCCGCCGTCCCGGACAGGACGGCGGGCCTTTCCGCGCCCGTGGAAAAATCCCAGAAATTTCTTAGAACGAACGTTTGACAAATCGAACAGGATGTGGTATAATACCCCCAAGTCAAGGTCCGCGGCCGCTTGGCGGATCGATATCTTGGAAGGAGCTTGCGCCATGGGTAAACTGACCCCGAAGCAGCAGCAGATCTACGACTTTATCTCAGCGTTCGCGGACGAACACGGCTACCCCCCCTCCGTGCGGGAGATCGCCCAGGCGGTGAACCTGAAATCCCCCGCCACCGTTCACTTCCACCTGAAGGGCCTCCGGGAGGCGGGCTACATCTCCCAGGCTGAGGGCAAGACCCGGGCCATCACCATCGTAGGGGGCGGGGCCGCGGGGAAGAAGGACCAGGTGCCCCTGGTGGGCTACGTGGCGGCGGGCAGCCCCATCCTGGCTCAGGAGCACATCGAGGAATACCTCACCTTCGACACCGGCGGGCTCGCCGGGGAGCACTTCGCCCTCACCGTCCGGGGGGAGTCCATGATCGAGCTGGGGATACTCCCCGGCGATGTGGTGGTGGTGCACCAGCAGCCCCAGGCCCGGAACGGGGACATCGTAGTGGCCCTCTTTGAGGACGAGGCCACCGTCAAGACCTTCCGCCGGGAGCGGGACGGCCACATCTGGCTGGACCCGGCCAACTCCAGCCCGGACTACCAGCCCATCGACGGCGAGGGCTGTTCCATCCTGGGCCGGGTGGTGGCGGTGATCCGGCGGTACTGATCGGTTACACGGCAAAAGACGGCATAGGGGTGCTTCCCGGCGGGAGGCGCCCTTCTTTTTTATTTTCTGATAATATGCCGGTTTATGGGACTGTTTCTGGGCTATACTGGCCTCAGAACAAAGGGGAGGGCGAACCCCCCGAAGAAAGGAGCGTCCCATATGTACGAGATCGAGTTTGTGAGAGGGCACGTGGAGGTCTATCTGGACGGCGCGTTCTGCTTCTCCGCCGACACCCGCGGGGAGGCGGAGCAGGAGATCGCCCTCCTGACCGCGTAACAAAGCCCAAAAGCCCCCCGCGGTGAAAACCGCGGGGGGCTTTTTTATAGAAACGGGTTCAGCGCCCGAAGAAGTAGTTCCAGGGGAAGCTGTTGAAGAAGTCCTCGTATTCCTCGCCGCCATAGGGGTTCTGATCCCCATAGGGGTACTGCCCGCCCTGGTTCCCGCTGGCGGTGGGCTGGGGGGCGGGTTCCTGGGCGTCGGGGGTGTTCTCCTGTTCGTCAAAGGTGAGCTGGAGGGTGAGCCGTTCGCCGGAACGGTATACCTCCACGGTGACGGTGTCCCCGGCGCGGTAGCGGTTCTTGGCGGACACCAGCTCGTTCCGGGAGGTGATCTCCGTATCGTCCAGCTTGGTGATGACGTCGCCCTTGCGCAGTCCGGCCTTCTCGGCGCAGGAGCCCTCGTCCACCTCGGTGATATACACCCCGGCGGGCCAGCCGAAGCCCTCCTGCCACTGCTCGGGGACGGTGTCGCCCTGCATTCCAAAGCTGGGCCGCCCGGTGACATAGCCGTACTGCATATAGTCGGTGACAATGCCGATGACATCGTTGATGGGGATGGCGAAACCGATGCCCTCAATGGTGGCTTGGGAGGACTGGCCGTTGTTGCTGAGCTTGGCGGAGGTAATGCCCACCACCCGGCCATAGCTGTCAAACAGCGGGCCGCCGGAGTTGCCGGAGTTGATGGTGCAGTCGGTCTGGATCATGTTGTTCATCACGGTGCCGTCGCTCATGGTGATGGACCGCCCGGTGGAGGACACGAAGCCGGAGGTCTGGGAGAAGGACAGGGTGCCCAGGGCGTTGCCGATGGTGCAGACGGTCTCGCCCACCACCAGGTCGGTGGAGTCGCCCAGCACCACGGGCTTCAGGCCGGACACGCCGTCCACCTTCAGCACCGCCACATCGTTGAGTTCCTCGCCGCCCACCAGCTTGGCGTCGTAGCTGTCGCCGTTGTTCAGCGTCACCTTGATGGCGGTGGCCCCGTCAATCACGTGGTAGTTGGTGACAATGTAGCCGTCCTCGCTGATGATGAAGCCGGAGCCCGCCCCGGAGGTGGGCTGCTGGTACCAGCCCTGCTGGGTCATGCCCTGAACGGAGATGCACACGCAGGAGTCGGCGTAGGCGGCGTAGATCTCCGACAGGCTCATGGGGGTGAGGCCGTCGGCCTGCTTCACGTTCACCGCCGTGGGGTCGGTCTCGTTGCGGTAGATGGTGGTCTCCTTCTGGGGGGCCTTGTTCAGTTGGCTGTAGGCCGCCGCGCCGCCGATGCCCGCGCCGCCGCCCACCAGGGCGCAGCACAGCACCAGGGCCACCACCTTGCCCGCGCCGCCCTGTTTCTTTTTCGGGGGCTGGGGCGGGACGGGGGAGGGCTGGGGCCGATCCCAGGGGTCGCCGCCCTGGGGGGGCTGGGTGTAGCTGTAGCGGTAATTGCCGCTGCTGTCAAAGCCGTTCTGGTCATACATGGGAATTGCTCCTTTCAAATTCCGTCATGGTTCACTGATTCAAAGGCGGGGGGCCGTTGGGGCCGCCTCGTCCGCCGCTGAGGATACAATACCCCATAATTATGTCCAAAATATGTCGTGGCATCGAAATGATTTTGAATTTAAGCTGAAAAAAACCTGAAAACGTCACCGCTCCCGCCGCCCCCGCCGCAGGTCAAAGGCGATGAGCGCCCCGCACCCCGCCACCAGCAGGGCCAGGATGAGGAGGGCGCAGTTCCGGAAGAACTCCTGGGGCAGGATGTTGATAATCTGATCCCGTGCGGGGTCAAAGAGCCAATTGTCCTTGCCGGGGAAGAACAGGGCGTGGAACAGCACAAAGGCCCGGTCGAAGTCCAGCGCCGCCAGCGCCCCCACGATCAGGAACCCAATCCCCAGGCCCGTCCCCGCCCAGAAGCCGAACCCCCGGCCCAGGGGCCGGGCCGGGGTGCGCCCGCCAAACCGGGCGTACAGCAGCGCCGCGATCAGCAGCCCCAGGGAGATCCCCAGCACCCGCAGATCCAGCAGGAACAGCCCCCGCACGTCGGTGAAGTGGGCCCTGCCGTCCTCCGACCACTTGAGGACGCCGGTGGAGAACTCCTCCGCCCCCAGGCAGTAGTCCAGCATCTCATCGAAGGCGGTGGTGATCTCGTCCCGGGTGAGCCCGGTTTGTTCCTCCAGCTTCAGGGGGCTGATGTGGGCGTAATAAAAGGGGCGGCACAGGATGGGGGCGGCGATGGACGCGGTGAGCAGAACCAGCGCCGTCAGTACCGCCAGCAGAACGCACAGGGGCTTACTGGATTTCATGGGCTTCCTCCTTTCCGGGCAGGGCGGACAGGGTGATGAGTACTTGAGAGGGCAGGTAGAAGAACCACATCCCCACCGACACGAGGCAGTACAGCACAGGATCAGGCGGGCGGAGGTTGAACAGCCCCACGCACAGGTCGCACCCCACGAACAGGGTGAGGCCCAGGGCGAACAGCCGCCCGGGACGGCCCTTTACCGTCCAGGCCAGGGCGGTATTGGACAAAAGCTGGGAGAAGTACAGCCCCGCCAGCAGGTTCACCGGGGAGGCCAGCCCCAGCAGGTACAGCCCCGCCCCAGCGGCCAGGGCCAGCGCCGCCCGGAGGGGCCAGCCGCTCCCGGCCCCCATCCTCCGCAGACGGAGGTAATAGACGGTCTGCACGCATAAAAACAGGGCGATCCCCAGGGCGTAGCGGTCGTTCCGCACCAGCAGGAACCAGTCCGCCCCGGCGGTGAGGGCCAGGGCGGGGGGAATCAGCCCATCCCCGCCCCATTTGGCCCGGGCCGGCAGGGAGAACCCCAGGCACAGCAGGATCCCCAGATACTTGACGGGGACTGTATCGGTTTGATGGATTGGATCCAGATCCACGGACAGGAACCAGGCGTACAGGACGCCCTCGATGGCGAGGAACCCGGCCGTGACGTGCTTTCGCTCCAAAATACAGCCCCCTTTCCGGCGTTTGCGAGTATTTTACCACGTCCCGCCCGAAAAGGGAAGGGGCTTGACGGCGGCGGGCGGAGGTGCTATACTAAACCCACTTTCTTACAGAGGAGGATTGCGGGAGCAATGTCTATCTTCGGCTACAGTTTGCTGCATTAGGTTCGTTGATGGGTACGGAGCAATCGGGCGCGCCAGGAGGCGGGTCTTGGTTTCTTGTACCCAAAACGGGCCCGCAACTGAGCTGAAGGCGCTTCTGTGACCTCCCGGCCCCCTGCCGCGCGGCGGGGCGGTCGGTCATGCGCCGCGCTTGTTTGCGGGCCGGATCCCGGACGGGATCCGGCCCACTTTCGTTGACGCGAAGCCTTCCCCCTGAGTGGGGAGGGCTGGCGATGTGACACGCATGATCTGCGGGAAAGGAAATCGAAAATGAATACAAAAAAGCCCTCCCAGGGGCTGTGGACCTGGGATTTTACCATTATCACCGCGGGGAGCGTCATCTCCCTCATCGGCGGCGTGCTGTCCAGCTTCGCCATGAGCATCATGGTGCTGGACTACACCGGCTCCGTGTTCCTCTACGCCCTGTTCAACGCCGCCTACCAGATCCCCATGCTGTTGTGCCCCATTTTAGCGGGGCCCTACCTGGACCGGATGAGCCGGAAAAAGGCGATCTGCCGCCTGGACTTCCTGTCCGCCGGACTGTTCGGGGGGCTGTTCCTGCTGCTCCGGGCCGGCTGGTTCAGCTTCCCCGTGCTGCTGTGCTTTTCCCTGACCCGGGGAGCCATTGACAGCGTGTACATGGTGGCCTACGACAGCCTGTACCCCAACCTGGTGGCGGAGCGCAACCTGTCCAAAGCCTATGCCATCTCGGGGGTGCTGCAATCCATCATGCTGGCGGCCTATCCCCTGGGGGCTGTCGCTTACGACCTGCTGGGGGGCGTGGAACCGCTGTTTGCCATCAATGCGGTGTGCTTCTTTGCCGCCGCCTGTTTTGAACGGTGTATCCGCCATGTGGAGACCCACATGGATGCCGCCCCGCCCGCCGATGGTATGGGCGCGCTGAAGCGCTTCGGCCGGGATTTGAAGGAGGGCGCGGACTACATCGCCGGGGAGAAGGGCCTGCTGGCCATCACCCTGTATTTTATGTTCTCCAACTTCGCCGGGGGCGGGGCCAGTGAGCTCTACCTGCCCTATTTCCGCAGCCACGCCGCCCAGTTTGCCGCGTGGCCCGTGGCGGCGGTGACGCTGTACACCATCGTGACCTCCTTTACGGAGGCGGGGCGCGTGGTGGGCGGGCTGGTGCAGTACAAGGTCAAGCTGCCGGCAAAGAAAAAATTTGCCGTTGCCATGACCGTCTATGCCCTGATCAATGTGTTTGAGGGCGGCTGGCTGTTCCTGCCCGTCCCGTTGATGGCCCTCGCCCTCTTTGTGGACGGGATGCTGGGGGTGACCTCCTACAACATCCGCATCGCCGCCACCCAGTCCTACCTCCCCGACAACAAACGGGCGCGGTTCACCGGGGCGTACCAGATGATTACGTCATTGGGCTCGCTGTGCGGTACTCTTTTGGCGGGCAGCCTGGCCGAGTTTCTGCCTGAGCGGGCGGTGGTTCTGATGTTCAGCGCCGTGGGCCTTGCCGCGGCCTGGGGGTTCATCTTCCGGCGGCGGCGGGAGGTGTCTGCCATATACAACCAGGAGGTATAATTGCTTGCATAAAATCTATAGAAAAGGAATAGATTTTCCCTTGCGTTTGAGATGAGACGTGATATAATAGTCAGTACGTGAGCAGGCGTCCCCCGCTGTTTGGCAGGCTATGAATCGCCGCGGCGGGGGACGCCGCCGCCTGTTCCGGGGGTGAGATCCCCGAAACGGGCCGCGCGCGGGGAGAAACTACGATTGAGGAGGAAGTTCTGTGTTTAAGGGCAAACTGCATGGAATCCATGCGCCCCACAGGAAGAACACTGTGGACTGCGCGCCGGCGCGTATGCCGGCGCCCGCGGTGATCACCGTCCCCATGTCCATGAACATCGGGGCCCCGGCCAAGCCGGTGGTCAAGGTGAACGACACGGTGAAGGTGGGGCAGCTCATCGCGGAGGCGGGGGGCTTTATGTCCGCGCCCATCTATTCCGGCGTGTCCGGCAAGGTGAAGCGGCTGGACGAGATCGTCGGCTCCAACGGCCGGTTCGACACCGTGATCGTCATTGAGAGCGACGGCGAGCAGGCGGTGTGGGAGGGCGTGAAGCCCCCCGTGGTCACCGACAAGGACAGCTTTGTGGAGGCGGTGCGCCAGTGCGGCTGCGTGGGCCTGGGCGGCGCGGGCTTCCCCACGTCCGTCAAGCTGAACGTGGACCCGGATCGCGTCCACGCCATCATCATCAACGGCGCGGAGTGCGAGCCCTACATCACCTCCGACACCCGCACCATGATCGACAGCGCCGACGACGTGATCTATGGCGCCCAGCTCCTCCAGAAGTATTACACCGCCGACCGGATCGTCATCGGCATTGAGGACAACAAGCCCCAGTGCGTGAAGATCATGGAGGAGGCGGGCAAGGGCGTGCCCGGCTTCGAAGTGGCCTCCCTGCCGGCCCTGTACCCCCAGGGCGGCGAGAAAGTCCTCATCTACAACACCACCGGCGAGGTGGTGCCCGAGGGCAAGCTGCCCATCGACGTGGGCGCGATTGTGATCAACTGCACCACCCTGGCCGTGATTGCCAAGTACATCCGCACCGGGATGCCCCTGGTGGAGAAAGTCGTCACCGTGGACGGCTCCGCCATCGCCAACCCCCAGAACGTCATCGCCCCGGTGGGCACCCCCATCCAGAACCTGCTGGACTTCGCGGGCCTCAAATGCGAGCCCAAGAAGGTGCTCTACGGCGGCCCCATGATGGGCATTTCCGTCCCCAGCCTCGAAGCCCCCATCATGAAGAACACCAACGCCATCATCGCCTTTGACGAGAAGGACGCCGAGGACCCGGTGCCCTCCGCCTGCATCCGGTGCGGGCGCTGCGTGGCCCACTGTCCCTTCAACCTGATGCCCGCCGCCATTGAGAGCGCCTACAATAATAAGGAGCCGGAGAAGCTGAAGGCCCTGAAGGTGAACCTCTGCATGGAGTGCGGCTGCTGCTCCTTCAGCTGCCCCGCCCGCCGCCCGCTGGTGCAGGTGAACAAGCTGGCCAAGGCCATGCTGAACAAGTATAACGCCGATCAGAAGGCGGAGGCGGAGAAGAAAGCCGCCA
Source organism: uncultured Eubacteriales bacterium (assembly GCA_949451265.1). The sequence goes on from CASTQR010000034.1 coordinate 10,579, forward strand.
AGGCGAAAGAAAAGGAGGCGGTCTAAATGAACAAGAATATGGTCGTCTCCGTCAACCCCCATATTTACGCCGGCCAGACCACCCAGACCATCATGCGGGACGTGCTCATCGCCCTGTTCCCCGCCGTCATCGCGTCCATCGTGTTCTTCGGCATCCAGGCCCTGCTGGTGGAGGTGATCTGCGTGGCGGTGGCGGTGCTGTGCGAGTGGGCCTTTGAGAAGATCACCCACCGGGACGTCACCATCACTGACCTGTCCGCCGCCGTCACCGGCCTGATCCTGGCCCTGAACCTGCCCGTGTCCATCCCCCTGTGGCAGGCCGTGTTCGGATCCTTCGTGGCCATTGTGGTGGTGAAGCAGCTGTTCGGCGGTATCGGCCAGAACTTCGCCAACCCCGCCATCACCGCCCGCGTCATCATGCTGGTGGCCTTCTCCGGGGCCATGACCACCTGGGCCCCCGCCGCCTTCTCCAACGCCCCGGCGGACGCGGTCACCGCCGCCACCCCCCTGGCCATCCTGGGCGGGGCGGAGGGCCAGCTGCCCTCCCTGGCCCAGATGTTCTTGGGTGCCCGGGGCGGTTCTCTGGGCGAGACCTCCTGCCTGGCCCTGCTGCTGGGCTTCGCCTACCTGCTCTACCGCCGGGTGATCACCTGGCACACCCCCGTGGCCTTCATCGGCACGGTGCTGGTGCTCACCGCCCTGCTGGGCAAGGATCCCCTCTATCAGGTGATGGCCGGCGGCCTGTTCCTGGGCGCCATTTTCATGGCCACCGACTACACCACCTCCCCCCCAACCCCCGCCGGAAAGCTCATCTTCGGCCTGGGCTGCGGACTCATCACCGTGCTCATCCGGGTGTGGGGCAACTACCCCGAGGGCGTATCCTTCTCCATCCTGCTGATGAACATTCTGAACCCCTACATCTGTGAGTGGACCAAAACCAAGCCGTTTGGAGGTGTGAAGGCATGACGAAAGCAAAATCCAGCGTGATGACCGATTTCGGGGCCCCCATCCTGGTGCTGGTGCTGATCTGCGCCATCATGAGCGGCCTGCTGGCCTTCACCAACAGCGTCACCGACCCCATCATCAAAAAAGCGGAGGAAGAGGCCAAGAAGGCCGCCCGGATCGAGGTTCTGCCCGGGGCGGACGACTTCCTCCAGGTGGAGCAGGCCGGCCTGCCTGACGCCGTCACCGAGGTCTATCAGGCCACCAACGACGCGGGCTACACCTTCTCTATCGTGGCCCAGGGCTACGGCGGCAGGAACACCCTGAAAATGGCCGTGGGCATCGGCATGGACGGCAAGCTCACCGGCGTCAAGGTGCTCGACCACAAGGAGACCCAGGGCCTGGGCTCCAAGATCACCACCGATGAGAAGTTCTATGGACAGTTCCCCGGACTGGACGCCGCCGGGGCCGCCGGGGCCGACACCATCTCCGGCGCGACCTTCTCCTCCAACTACTACAAGGATGCCATCGCCGCCGCGTTCGCCGCGTTCGAGCTGGTGCGCGGCTGAGGAAGGGAGGCACATGGATATGAACAATAACAAGCTGAAAATCCTGACCAACGGCATCATCAAGGAGAACCCCATCCTGGTGCTGATTTTGGGCACCTGCCCCTTCCTGGCGGTCACCACCCAGGCGTCCAACGCCATCGGCAT